>NZ_JAOECR010000047.1:0-37815 GCF_029836955.1 Stenotrophomonas sp. GD04054
ACCGGACCCACCCCGCCACCCCACGGATAGCCCGATTTTGACGTTGATGTTGACGTGGCCTCTGCGGGTGCAGGGCGCAGCCCTGCCAGCACACCCAAAACCCTCACTTCACTGAATCGAAAACCGGTTTCGGCACGGCACTTGCACCTGCTCCAGCAGACAACCCCATCCCTGTTTCTGGAACCGTTGCAGATGTCCCACTCCGTCACGTCGATCCTTTCGCAGATCCGCTCCTATCAGACCCAGATGGGACAGCCGGCGCTCAACCCGCTGGGCGAAACGCCGCGCAGCAACGCCCTGCCGGGCACGGTGCTGGATGCACCGCAGGCCCAGCCGGCCAGCTTCACCGAAACCCTGCGTGGTGCGATTGCCGGCGTCAACGACGCGCAACAGAAATCCGGCGCCCTGGCAAAAGCCTTCGAAATGGGCGACCCCAGCGCCGACCTCGCCAAGGTCATGGTCGCCTCGCAGCAGTCCCAGATCGCCTTCCGCGCCACCGTGGAAGTCCGCAACCGTCTCGTCCAGGCCTACCAGGACGTGATGAACATGCCGCTGTAAGGATAGAACCGCATGGCCCTGTCGCTCTCCAAGGAATCCCTGAACGCCGAAAAGGCGGGCCAGTGGTTCGATCGGCTGCAAAGCCTGCAGATCACCCGTCGGCTCGGACTGATGGCGATGATCGCCGTGGCCGTAGCGGCCGGGCTGTTCGTGTTCTTCTGGTCGCAGAAGCCCGGCATGGTCCCGCTGTATACCGGTCTGGACCAGAAGGCCACCGCTGAAGCGACCGACCTGCTGCGCGCCGCGCAGATCCCGTTCGCGCTCGACCCGGCCACCGGTGGCATCACCGTGCCGGAAAAGAACCTGCACGACGCCCGCCTGAAGCTGGCCGGCTCCGGCCTGACCGACAGCGGCAAGCTCGGCTTCGAGCTGATGGAACGCGACCCGGGCTTCGGCGTCAGCCAGTTCGTGGAAAGCGCACGCTACCAGCACGCGCTGGAAACCGAGCTGTCGCGCACCATCAACACGCTGCGCCCGGTGCGCGATTCGCGCGTGCACCTGGCCATTCCCAAGCCCAGCGCCTTCACCCGCCAGCGCGACGTGGCCAGCGCCTCGGTCACCCTGGAACTGCGTGGCGGCCAGCAGCTGGAACGCAGCCAGGTGGACGCCATCGTGCACATGGTCGCGGCCAGCATTCCGGACCTCGCTCCGGAACGGGTGACGGTGGTCGACCAGAGCGGGCGCATGCTCAGCATCACCGACCCGAACAGCGAAGCGGCGGTCAATGCGGCCCAGTTCGAGCAGGTCCGCCGCCAGGAAACCTCGTTCAACCAGCGCATCCGCGAGCTGCTGGAGCCGATGACCGGCCCTGGCCGCGTCAATCCGGAAGTGAGCGTGGACATGGACTTCTCGGTAACCGAGGAGGCCCGTGAGCTCTACAACGGTGAACCGCAGAAGCTGCGCAGCGAGCAGATGAGCGAGAACACCACCAGCACCCCGGGCCCGCAGGGCGTGCCGGGCGCGACCAGTAACAGCCCGCCGGGCCAGCAGGCCGCACCGGCCACTGCGCAGGCCCCGACCGAAAGCAGCAAGAACGCGACCCGCAACTACGAGCTGGACCGCACCCTGCAGCACACCCGCCAGCCGGCTGGCCGCATCAAGCGCGTCTCGGTGGCGGTGCTGGTGGACAACGTCCCGCGCGCCGGTGCCAACGGCAAGATGAGCCCGCAGCCGCTGTCGGCCGCCGAACTGACCCGCGTCGAGGCGCTGGTCAAGCAGGCCGTCGGCTTCAACGCAGAGCGTGGCGACACCGTGTCGGTGATGAATGCCCCGTTCGTGCGTGACACCACGCCGGTCGAAGGCCCGGCATGGTGGGAGCTGCCGTGGGTGCACGACGCCGGTCGCATGCTGCTGGGTGCCGTGGTGGTGCTGGCATTGCTGTTCGGTGTGCTGCGCCCTGCACTGCGCGCGATCACCGGCCAGAACAAGAAGAACGACGAACAGGCACTGGAGCCGCATACCGCGGACGTGCAGCTGGTCGATGACGATGGCATGCCACTGCCGGCGCTGGGCGCCGACCGGGCCAGCCTGGGCGGGCCGGATGCGCTGGCCCTGCCGGTGGATTCATATGAGGAACGACTGCGGATGGCGCGTGAAGCCGTGAAGACCGACTCCAAGCGCGTGGCCCAGGTGGTCAAGGGCTGGGTGGCCAATGACTGAGGCCGCACTGACTGGCGTGCAGCGCGCCGCCGTACTGCTGCTTTCGCTGGGTGAGCTGGATGCGGCCGAAGTGCTGCGTCACATGGAACCCAAGGAAGTGCAGAAAATCGGCATCGCCATGGCCACCATGACCGACATCACCCGCGAACAGGTGGAACGGGTGATGGACCAGTTCGGCCAGGAGCTGGGCTCGAAGACCTCGCTGGGCGTGGGCTCGGACGATTACATCCGCAACATGCTGGTGCAGGCACTGGGCAGCGAGAAGGCCGGGAACCTGATCGACCGCATCCTGCTCGGCCGCAACACCACCGGCCTGGACGCGCTGAAGTGGATGGACCCGCGTGCGGTGGCCGACCTGGTGCGCAACGAGCACCCGCAGATCATCGCCATCGTGATGGCGCACCTGGAAACCGACCAGGCCGCCGACGCGCTGAAGCTGCTGCCCGACCGTACCCGCGTGGACGTGCTGCTGCGCATCGCCACCCTCGACGGCATTCCGCCGAACGCACTCAATGAACTCAACGAGATCATGGAGCGCCAGTTCGCCGGCAACCAGAACCTGAAGTCGTCCAACATTGGCGGCGTGCAGTGCGCGGCCAACATCCTGAACTTCATGGACAGCGGCCAGGACCAGGCGATTCTGGGCGAGATCGCCCGCATCGATGCGCCGTTGAGCAACCGCATCCAGGACCTGATGTTCGTGTTCGACGACCTGGTCGACCTCGACGACCGCGAAATGCAGCTGGTGCTGCGCGAAGTGAGCGGCGAGCGCCTGGGCCTGGCCCTGCGCGGTGCCGACATCAAGGTGCGCGACAAGATCACCCGCAACATGTCGCAGCGCGCGGCCGAAATCCTGCTGGAAGACATGGAAGCCCGTGGCCCGGTGCGCCTGTCCGACGTGGAAGGCGCGCAGCGCGAGATCCTGGCCATCGTCAAGCGCATGGCCGATGAAGGCACGGTCACCATCGGTGGCAGCGCGGAGGCCATGCTGTGAGCAACGTCGTGCGCTGGCTTGCCCCGGACCTGCTGGCCCAGCCCGAACCGGTGCTGGATCAGGCGGATGCGTTCGAACTCACCGAGCCGGACCCGGAACACGAGCCGGAGCCGCCGCTGCAGCTGCCGACCCTGGAGGAAATCCAGGCCATCCAGGACAGCGCAGAGAAGGAAGGCTTCCAGCACGGCCATACCGAAGGCTACGGCCAGGGCCAGGCGGAGGTGCGTCGCCTCGCCGCGCAGATTGAAGGCATCCTGGACAACTTCAGCCGACCGCTGGTGCGGCTGGAGAACGAAGTGGTCGGCGCACTGGGCGAGCTGGCGGTACGCATCGCCGGTGCGCTGGTCGGCCGCGCCTATGAAGCCGACCCGGCACTGCTGGCACAGCTGGTCGGTGAGGCCATCGACGCGGTGGGTGGCAGCACCCGGGAAGTGGAAGTGCGACTGCACCCGGACGACATCGCCGCCCTCGCCCCGCTGTTGAGCCTGCCGCCACAACAGCGCCTGGTGCCAGACACCAGCCTCAGCCGCGGCGATCTTCGCGTGCACGCCGAAGCCGTGCGCATCGACGGCACCCTGGAAGCCCGCCTGCGCGGCGCGCTGGACGCGGTGATCCGCCAGACCGGAGCCAATGCATGAACCCCGATCAGCAGCCGACGCCGCCACCGGCCGACTGGGCCATGGCCCGCAACCTGCGCCTGGCCCGTCGCCTCGATGGCCTGCGTGTGGATACCGCCCATGGCCGCGGCCTGATCCGCGAGGGCGTGCTGCGCCGTGCGGTCGGGCTCACCCTGGAAGCCGTCGGCTGCG
Organism: Stenotrophomonas sp. GD04054; assembly: GCF_029836955.1. Lineage (NCBI taxonomy): Bacteria > Pseudomonadati > Pseudomonadota > Gammaproteobacteria > Lysobacterales > Lysobacteraceae > Stenotrophomonas > Stenotrophomonas sp. GD04054. The sequence goes on from NZ_JAOECR010000047.1 coordinate 4,021, forward strand.
AGGCGCCCCTCGGCGCCAGCTGCAAGGTGGAAGTGGTTGATGGTGGCTGGGTCGATGCCGAAGTGGTCGGCTTCGCCGGCGAGCGCACCTACCTGATGCCCAGCGCAGAGCTGCATGGCCTGTTGCCCAATGCGCGGGTGGTACCGTCGGCGCGACGTGGTGGCGTGGAAGTGGGTGAAGGCCTGCTCGGCCGCGTCATCGACAGCGACGGCGTGCCGCTGGATGGCAAGGGCCCGATCCGCGCCGAAGGGCATGTCGGCATGGCCGGCGTGTCGATCAATCCGCTGGCGCGTGAACCGATCACCCAGCCGCTGGACGTGGGCGTGCGCGCGATCAACGCGCTGCTGCCGATCGGCCGCGGCCAGCGTGTCGGCCTGTTCGCCGGTTCCGGCGTCGGCAAGTCGACGCTGCTGGGCATGATGACCCGCTATACCGCCGCCGACGTGATCGTGGTCGGCCTGATCGGTGAACGTGGCCGCGAAGTACGCGACTTCGTCGAGACCACGCTGGGCGAGGAAGGCCTGCGCCGCGCCGTGGTGGTGGCCAGTCCCGCCGACCGGCCGCCGCTGGCGCGCCTGCATGGTGCCTATCGCGCTACCGCCATCGCCGAATGGTTCCGCGACCAGGGCCTGAACGTGCTGTTGCTGATGGACTCGCTGACCCGCTTCGCCCAGGCCCAGCGCGAGATCGGCCTGTCGGTGGGCGAACCGCCGACCACCCGCGGCTATCCGCCGTCGGTGTTCGCCAAGCTGCCGGCGCTGGTCGAGCGTGCCGGCAATGGTGCCAAGGGCCGTGGCTCGATCACCGCGTTCTACACGGTGCTGACCGAAGGCGACGATCCGCAGGATCCAATCGCCGATGCAGCGCGCGCGATCCTCGACGGCCACATCCTGCTGTCGCGGCGCGTGGCCGACAGTGGCCTGTACCCGGCCATCGACGTTGAATCGTCGGTCAGCCGCGTGGTCACGGAAATCGCCGACGAACCGTGGCGCCTGCGCATCCGCAAGCTGAAGCGGCTGGTCTCGGCCTATTCGGCCAACCGCGACCTGATCGCCATCGGTGCCTACCAGCGCGGCAACGACGCGGCCACCGACGAAGCCCTGGAACGCTGGCCGGAAATCATGGAGTTCCTCGGCCAGGACGTCGCCAAGGCCGCAGATCTCCCGCACAGCCAGGCGGCACTGCAGCGCCTGGTGGAACAAGAGAGTTAAGCCATGAACCAGTCCAAGCGCATCGATCCCCTGCTCAAGCGGGCCCAGGAACACGAGGACGCAGTCGCCCGCGATCTGGCCGAACGCCAGCGCGTGCTCGATACTCATCTATCGCGACTGGACGAACTGCGCCGCTATGCCGAGGAATATGCGAACGCGCAGATGGCAGCGACCAGCCCGGCGCAGCTGCTGAACCGCCGCGCCTTCCTTGATCGCCTGGACAGTGCGGTCGAACAGCAGCAGGCCACGGTCAACGGCAACCGCGAAAAGGTAGAGGCCGAGCGCGCCCGCCTGATCCTGGCCAGCCGTGACAAGGCCGTGCTGGAACAGCTGGCCGCCAGCTACCGCGCACAGGAAAAGGTGGTGACCGACCGCCGCGACCAGCGCGAGATGGACGACATTGGCGCGCGTCGCGCCCGCCTGGTACAGGCCGAAGATCAGGACGGCGCCGAGCAGGGAGGCCGCTCGTGATGCCCGCGCCATTGGCCAGCAGCGCCAACGCGCAGCCACAGCATTCCGGCAGCAGCGCCCCCCGCGCACCACGCGGTGATGGCAACAAGGGGTTCAGCCAACTGCTGCAGGGTGGCTCGCCGGCTGCCGATGCACCCTCGAAACCCTCGAACTCGCCCATGCCGTCCACGCAGGGACCGGCATCGGACAGCACTGGCCAGGCCGGCGCCGAGCGCAGGCCGGACAGCGCTGCCGCCCCCGAAGAGACCGCCGCCACGGTGCCCACATCACCGGCCAAGCCGGTTGCCGAAAAGGACACCCCGGCCGCGACCGAGGAAGCCCCGTGGCCGCCACTCGGCCTGGCTGGGCTGGTGCTGGCGGTACCGGCGCCTGCCGATCCTGCCGCCGCTCTGCCAGCAATGGCTGCAACGGCTACCGACGCAGACGGCAACGCACTACCCGCCCCCGCCGCACTACCGGCCGCCGCAGCCCTGCCATCCACAGCGGCGGCTGCCACATCGTCCACCACCAGCAGCGGCACCGACCAGACAGCCACATTGCCGTTGCCTGAACTGGTGCTGCCCGGCAAGCGCAACGAGCGTGGCGAAGGCAGCGACGCACCCCTCATCGGCGACCGTGCCGCAGCGCCGCTGCTGCATGCGCCGGGCAACGCGGCTGTGCAGGATCTGAAAGCCGCACTCGCTACCGGCAACGCCATCTTCAATGGCGAGCCGACTCCGAAGCCGGTGCTCGGTGACGATGGTTTCGACCAGGCCGTCGGCGCGCGCCTTGGCTGGCTGGCCGACCAGAAGATCGGCCACGCCCACATCCGGTTGAGTCCGGACGACATGGGCCCGGTCGACGTGCGCCTGCAGTTGAACGGCGACAAGGTGCATGCCAGCTTCAGCAGCCCACACGTGGATGTGCGCCAGGCACTGGAAAGCAGCCTGCCGCGCCTGCGCGAACTCCTCGGCGAGCAGGGCTTCCAGCTGGCTCATGCTGATGTTGGTCATCAGGCGCCCGGTGGTGACGGCAATGCGTCAGGCCAGGCCAGTGGCGGCGGCATCGCGGGTGACGGAGAACCGTCGCCGGGCGAGGCCAGCGTGTCGTCCGCGCAGTTGATCCGCCAGCGCGGGTTGCTGGACGCGTACGCCTGACAAGCGTGCCAACCAAGGTTGGCACCCACCAGAGCGGGACGGTTGGCACCCACCAGAGCGGGATGGTTGGCACCTACCAGTATCGCGTTGGTGGGTGCGGAGCGTGCTCCGTACGGCCCCACCGGCACCCCGACGGAATTCCGTCGCACCCCTCTGCCCCGGCTCCGGCACACCCCTTGCATATCCCGGTGAAGCAACCCTCAGGAGCTTCACCCCGTGGCCGCAGCCGCTGACAAAACCAAGAAGACCGCCGAGAAGGACAAGGCCGCCAAGCCGCGCAGTCCGATGCTGATCACCGCATTGGTGGCCGTGCTCGCCGCCGCTGCCGCCGGTGGCGGCGTCTGGTTCTTCACCCAGTCCAAGCACGAAGAGAAGACCGCGCAGGCCCCGAAGAAGGCCAGCACTCCGGCACCGGCGCAGTACTTCGCGCTGGACCCGGCCTTCGTGGTCAATCTCAACGGCCCGGTCGACGGCCCGCGCTACCTGCAGCTGGAAGTGCAGCTGATGACCCGCGACCCAGCCGCACTGGAAGCGATCAAGACGCATGCCCCAGCCATTCGCGCACGCCTGCTGATGCTGTTCTCGCAGGTCAGCCCCGACCAGATCGCCGACATCGCCGGAAAGCAGAAGCTGCAGGCCGCTTCGCTGGCCGAAGTACAGAAAGTGCTCAAGGCCGAGACCGGCAGCAACGGCGCCGACGATCTGCTGTTCACCAGCTTCGTGACCCAGTAAGGGCCCACCGATGAATGATCTGCTGTCCCAGGACGAGATCGATGCCCTGCTCCACGGCGTGGACAGTGGCGCGGTCGAGACCGATGCGGAACCGCCGTCAGGCGAAGCACGTTCGTACGACTTCGCCAGCCAGGACCGCATCATCCGCGGTCGCATGCCGACCCTGGAAATGGTCCACGAGCGCTTCGCGCGCCTGTGGCGGATCGGCCTGTTCAACCTGATCCGCCGTTCGGCCGAACTGTCGGTGCGCGGCATCGAGCTGATCAAGTTCAACGACTACATGCACTCGCTGTATGTGCCGACCAACCTGAACCTGATCCGCTTCAAGCCGCTGCGCGGTACCGGCCTGATCGTGTTCGAACCGACCCTGGTGTTCGCCATCGTCGACAACTTCTTTGGCGGCGACGGGCGCTACCCGACCCGCATTGAAGGCCGCGAGTTCACCGCCACCGAAATGCGGGTGATCCACCTGCTGCTGAAGCAGACCTTCGCTGACCTGCGCGAGGCCTGGGCACCGGTGATGGATGTCGACTTCGAATACATCAACTCGGAGATCAACCCGCACTTCGCCAACATCGTGACGCCGCGCGAGTACGTGGTGGTGTGCCGGCTGCACGTCGAGCTCGACGGCGGTGGCGGCGACATCCATGTGACCCTGCCGTATTCGATGCTGGAACCGATCCGCGAGCTGCTCGACGCAGGCATCCAGAGCGACCGCAACGACCGCGACGAGAGCTGGGGCAAGACCCTGCGTGAACAGCTCAACATCGCCGAAGTCACCCTGTCCAGCGTACTGGCCAGCAAGCGCATGACCCTGCGTGACCTGACCCAGCTGAAGGTCGGCGACATCCTGCCGATCGAGCTGAGCCCGCAGGTGCCGGTGTGCGTGGAGAACATCCCGGTGTTCACCGGCGAGTTCGGCATCGCCAACGGCATGAACGCCGTGAAGATCACCGCTACCCATCCGCCGGGCACCCGCCCGCGCGTACCCGTCATCCAGGAAGACCCGCAATGAACGATATCGACGCCCTCGAACCCACTCCGGCCCAGTTCAGCAGCCTGCAGGCCGATGAGGCGAACGGCCCGGACCTGAACCTGGACGTGATCCTCGACGTACCGGTGACGCTGTCGCTGGAAGTCGGTCGTGCCCGCCTGCCGATCCGCAACCTGCTGCAGCTCAACCAGGGCTCGGTGGTGGAACTGGAACGCGGCGCCGGCGAATCGCTGGATGTGTTCGTCAACGGCACCCTGATCGCCCACGGCGAGGTGGTGGTGATCAACGACCGCTTCGGCGTTCGCCTGACCGACGTGGTCAGCCCGAGCGAGCGGATCCGGAGACTGCGTTGAGCCTGCTGGCCTCCACACTGCTGGCGGTCGGCAAGACCGCCGCACCGATCGGTCCGCAGGTCGGCCAGCACGCGGCCGCCGCACCGAGCCTGTTCGGCGCGGTGCTGGCGCTGCTGGCCGTGCTGGCGCTGGTCATCGGCCTCGGCTGGCTGCTCAAGCGCCTGCCCGGCAGCGGCTTCCGCCCGGCCGACGGCATGAAGGTGGTGGCCAGCCTGAGTGTCGGTGCCAAGGAGCGCGTGGTGGTGGTCGAGGTCAACGGCCAGCAGCTGCTGCTGGGCGTCACCGCTGGCGGCATCAACACCCTGCACACCCTGCCCGAACCGCTGCCGCCGCCCGCGCCGGTGCGCGTGCCGGACTTCAAGAACCTGCCGAATTTCGCCCAGCTGCTGCAGCAGCGGCTGCGCAAGGATCCCTGACATGCGTGTCACCCGTACCCGTCTTGCCACCCTGATGCCGTGGCTGCTGATGCTCGCCCTGTGCCTGTTGCCGGCGCTGGCCTTCGCCGCCCCCGGTGCCCCGACCACGCCGCTGCCGGACATCAATGTCGGCAAGATCGGCGGTGCACCGGTCAGCCTGCCGCTGCAGACCCTGCTGCTGATGACGGCGATCACCCTGATCCCGTCGATGCTGCTGGTGCTGACCTCGTTCACCCGCATCATCATCGTGCTGGGCCTGCTGCGCCAGGCGCTGGGTACCGGGCAGACGCCGTCCAACCAGGTGCTGCTGGGCCTGGCCCTGTTCCTCACCGCAATGATCATGCTGCCGACCTGGGACAAGGCCTGGAGCACCGGCATGGCGCCGTACCTCAACGGCGAGATCGACTTCCAGACCGCCTGGACGCTGACCACCACGCCGCTGCGCGGCTTCATGCTGGCGCAGATCCGCGAGACCGACCTGATGACCTTTGCCGGCATCGCCGGGCATGGCACCTACGCCAGCCCCGATGCGATCCCGTTCCCGGTGCTGGTCGCCTCGTTCGTTACCAGCGAGCTGAAGACCGCCTTCGAAATCGGCTTCCTGATCTTCATCCCGTTCGTGATCATCGACCTGGTGGTGGCCAGCGTGCTGATGTCGATGGGCATGATGATGCTGTCGCCGATGCTGGTGTCGGCACCGTTCAAGATCCTGCTGTTCGTGCTGGTGGATGGCTGGGTGCTGACCGTCGGTACCTTGGCGGCGAGCTTCAATCCGGCGTGATCGAGAGGCAGTCGAGCATGGCTCGACTCTACAGAAGCACAGTCGAGCGCGGCTCGACTCTACATGAGCAGATGGAACCCGAATGACTCCCGAACTTGCCCTGACCGAACTGCGTGGCGGCCTGATCACCGTGTTGTGGGTGGCCGGCCCGCTGCTGCTCACCGTGCTGGTGGTCGGTGTGGTGGTGGGCGTGGTGCAGGCCGCGACCCAGCTCAATGAGCCGACCATCGCCTTCGTTGCCAAGGCGGCGGCGCTGACCGCGGTGCTGTTCGCGCTGGGCAGCCTGCTGATCGGCCACCTGGTGGAGTTCACCACGCTGCTGTTCCAGCGCATTCCACACCTGATCGGCTAGGACACGCGCTTCGATGGACGCCGCCACCCAGATGGCTGCCGACGGCCTGCAGGCCTTCGGCATGATCGGCACCGTGCTGTGGACCATGCTGCGCATCGGCGCAGTGGCCATGGCCATGCCGATGGTCGGTACCCGTGCCGTACCCGCGCGGGTGCGCGTGGTGCTTGCTGGCACCCTGGCCATCGCGCTGGCGCCGCTGCTGCCGCCGGTACCGGACTGGACCGGTTTCGATGCCGCCACGGTGCTGACCATCGCCCGTGAACTGGCTATCGGCGTATCCATCGGCTTCCTGCTTCGGCTGGTGTTCGAGGCCGGCGCGATGGCCGGCGAACTGATCGCCCAGGGCACCGGCCTGGCCTTCGCGCAGATGAGTGACCCACTGCGTGGCGGCACCTCCGGCGTGATCGGGCAGTGGTTCTATCTGCTGTTCGGCCTGCTGTTCTTCACTGCCAACGGCCATCTGGCGCTGATCTCGCTGGTGGTGGACAGCTACCGGGCGCTGCCGATCGGCGCCCCGCTGCCGGACCCGCACGCCTTCTTCAGCATCGCTCCGACCTTCCTGCTGACCGTGCTGCGCGGCGCACTGACCCTGGCTATTCCACTGACCGTGGCGATGCTGGCGGTGAACCTGGCCTTCGGCGTGCTGGCGCGTGCTGCCCCGGCACTGAATCCGATCCAGCTGGGCCTGCCGGTCTCACTGCTGCTGGGCCTGTTCCTGCTGGCCCTGCTGGCCGGGGAAATGGGCCCGCCGGTACAGCGCCTGTTCGATGCCGCCTTCCAGGCTGCGGACGCGGTCACACACTGACCCGATCATCACGTTTTACTGCTTGCCCTTCCCCCGGGTCTGCGCGCTAGAGTGAATGCGCGGCAACCGGGGGGATGCCGCACGTGGCCGCCGCCCTGCGTCGGCCTGCCTCATGCATGCCCCACCGTGGTTTCCGTCGACAGGCAGGTCCGGGAGACTGACGAATGCTGGTAGGCACGTACAACCCGTGGCTGGTGGCGATCTCGCTGCTGGTGGCCGTGATGGCTTCGTACACCGCGCTGGCGATGGCCGGGCGCACGGTCACTGCACCCGGCAAGGGCGCGGCGTGGTGGTGGCGCCTCGGTGGTGGCTTCGCCATGGGCCTGGGCATCTGGTCGATGCACTTCATCGGCATGCTCGCCTTCGATCTGCCCATTCCGCTCGGCTACGACCTGCCCATCACCCTGCTTTCCCTCGCATTGGCGATCGCCTCATCGGTGTTCGCGCTATGGCTGGTTTCGCTGCGTACCCTGCCCCACCCGCGGTTGGCCGGTGGCGCGCTGCTGATGGGCACTGGCATTGCCGGCATGCATTACGTTGGCATGGCCGCAATGCGCATGCAGCCGGGCATCGACTACGACCCGGGCTGGCTGCTTTTTTCGCTGATGGTGGCGGTGGCCGCCTCGTGGACGGCGCTGTACGTGGCGTTCCGCCTGCGCGCGCAGCGCACCCGTGTCGGCGACCGGCTCGCGGCTGCCGGCCTGCTCGGGCTGGCCATCGTCGGCATGCACTACACCGGCATGGCCGCCGCACGCTTTCCGGAAGGCAGCATCTGCGGCGCAGCCGTCGGCGATGGGCTGCAGAGCGAATGGCTGGCCATGCTGGTGGTGGTGCTGACCGTCGCCATCCTGGCCGTGGTGCTGGTGGTCTCCTGGCTGGACCAGCGGGTGGAGGCGCAACTGCTGCGCCTGCGCAATTCCCTGTTGAGTACCTCGCTGACCGACGCACAGCAGGAACTGACCCAGGCCGCACTGCACGACCCGCTTACCCGCCTGCCCAACCGCCTGCTGCTGCAGCGGCGCATCGTGCAGGCGCTGGCCGAGGCCGAACAGGGCGGCAGCCGCTTCGCGGTGATGTTCATGGACCTGGATGGCTTCAAGCAGGTCAACGATGCCTATGGCCACCAGGCCGGCGATGCACTGTTGGTTGCGGTGGCCGAACGCACGCGCCAGCTGCTTCGGCCCAACGACATGCTGGCGCGGCTGGGCGGCGACGAGTTCGTGCTGGTGGTGCGCATCGAGCACGACGAGGACCTGCCGACCCTGGCCCGGCGCATCCTGCAGGCGGTCGGCAGCGGGCCGTTGCTGGCCGACAACGAACTGCAGGTGACCGCCAGCATCGGCGTGGCGATCTGTCCGGATCACGCTGCCAGCGAGCGGCAGCTGATGGCCTTTGCCGATGCAGCGATGTACCAGGCCAAGGAATCCGGACGCAACGCCTTCGTGCTGTTCGCCGACTGGATGAATGACAGCGCCGAACAACAGTTCCGGCTGCTGGCCGACCTGCGCCGGGCCATCGGCAGCGAGCAGCTGTTCCTGCACTACCAGCCGAAGATCCAGGTAGCCACGCAGAAGGTGGCCGGTGCCGAAGCGCTGATCCGCTGGCGCCATCCGGAGCATGGCCTGATCCCGCCGGACCGCTTCATCCGGCTGGCCGAACGCAGCGGTGCGATCAATGAGATCGGGCGCTGGGCGCTGGACCAGGCCTGCCAGCAGCTGCGCCGCTGGCACGATGCCGGCCACGAGGGCTGGTCGATGTCGGTGAACCTGTCGCCGGTGCAGTTCAGTTCGCCGCACCTGCTGCAGGATGTGCGTGAAGTGATCGAACGCTACGACATTGCCCCACGCCACCTGGTGCTGGAGATCACCGAAAGCACGGTGATGCGCGATACCGATACCAGCCTGCGCCTGCTGCAGGCGCTCTCGGCACTGGGCGTGGGCATCTCCATCGATGACTTCGGCACCGGCTATTCCAGCCTGCTGTACCTCAAGCGGCTGCCGGCCACCGAAATCAAGATCGACCACGCCTTCGTGCGCGATCTGGAGCACAGCGCCGAGGACGTGGTGATCGTCTCGGCGATCGTGGCGCTGGGCCACGCGCTGGACATGGACATCGTGGCCGAAGGCGTGGAAACCGCCGCGCAGCGCGCCTACCTGGAGCGGCTGGGCTGCGATTACCTGCAGGGCTACCTGCTCGGCCGCCCGGTGGATGCGGCGCGCTTCATGCAGCTGCATGACCTGCCCCGGCCTCGGGTGGAACTGGCGCAGAGCCCGCCGACGCAGCACCCGCCGGGGTAAATCCAAGCTGCGCTCCCACCTGCACTTGCTCTGGTAGATGCCAACCTTGGTTGGCACATGAACCCATCACGGAACACTTCTTGCACGCCCCCCGGCATCCCCTGCCGCAGTGCCCGTGATGTCCGAGAACGAATCCGCCGGCGAAAAGACCGAACAACCTACCGAAAAACGCCTGCGCGACGCCCGTGAACAGGGCAACCTGCCGCGCTCGCGCGAGCTCGGCACGGCCGCCGTGTTCGGCGCCGGCGTACTGGCGGTGATGGCCATGAGCGGCTCGATCGGCCGCGGTGCAAGCGCCTGGATGAAGCATGCACTCAGCCCAGAGCAGAGCCTGCGGCAGAACCCGAAGGCGCTGTTCGGCCACTTCGGCGACCTGCTGCTGCAGTTCATGCTGGTGATCGCGCCGCTGGTGCTGGTCTGCCTGCTGGCCAGCTTCGTCGCCCCGCTGGTGATGGGCGGCCTGCGCTGGTCGCAGAAGGCGATGATGCCCGACTTCAACCGCATGAACCCGATGAGCGGGCTCAAGCGCCTGTATGGCCCGGAAGCCATCGCCGAGTTCACCAAGTCGTTGTTGCGCGTGGCTTTTGTCGGCGTTGCCGCCGGGCTGGTGGTGTGGACCGGCTTCGACACCCTGCGCGGGCTGATCCACCACCCGCTGGAGACCGCCATCACCGACGGCCTCGGCTTCACCCTGCGCCTGCTGCTGGCCACCGCCGGCGCGATGCTGGTGCTGGCTGCCATCGATGCGCCCTACCAGCGCTGGAACTGGATGCGCAAGCTGAAGATGACGCGTGAAGAGCTGCGCCGGGAAATGAAGGAAAGCGAGGGCAGCCCCGAGGTCAAGGGCCGCATCCGCCAGCTGCAGCAGCAGATGGCCAACCGCCGGATGATGGAGGCGGTGCCCACTGCCGACGTGGTGGTGGTCAACCCCACCCACTACGCGGTCGCCCTTAAATACGAGGGCGGCGCCATGAACGCCCCCAAAGTGGTCGCCCTGGGTGTGGACGAGACCGCGCTGCGCATCCGTGAAGTGGCCGACGGCAACAAGGTCGCTATTGTCTCCGCCCCGCCTTTGGCACGCGCCTTGTATCGGGAAGGCCAACTCGGAAAGGAAATCCCCGTGAGACTGTATTCGGCCGTCGCCCAGGTCCTGTCCTACGTCTACCAGCTGCGCGCCTGGCGCACTGGCCCGATGCCGGACGCCCCGCACATCCAGGTGGATGAATTCGGCAAGGGAGGCCGCCCGTGAGCGCCCAGCCCTCCACCGGTTTCAACACCCGCCGCGCGCTGGAAATGATCCGCCAGGGCCTTGGCGCACCGCTGATCGTGCTGGCCCTGTTGGCCATGGTCGTGGTGCCGCTGGCCGCACCGGTGCTCGATGCCCTGTTCACCTTCAACATCGCCATCTCGCTGATGGTGCTGCTGGCGGTGGTCTACGTGAAGCGCCCGCTGGACTTCACGATCTTCCCGATCGTGCTGCTGATCACCACCATGCTGCGGCTGGCGCTGAACGTCGCCTCCACCCGCGTGATCCTGCTGAACGGCCAGAACGGCCATGACGCCGCGGGCAAGGTCATTGCCGCCTTCGGCGAGTTCGTGATCGGCGGCAACTACGCGGTCGGCATCGTGGTGTTCGCCATCCTGACCATCATCAACTTCGTGGTCATCACCAAGGGCGCCGGCCGCGTCTCGGAAGTGACCGCGCGCTTCATCCTCGACGCGATGCCCGGCAAGCAGATGGCGATCGACGCCGACCTCAACGCCGGTTTGCTGACGCGTGAAGAAGCCAAGCTGCGCCGCGAGGAAGTCCGCGAGGAAGCCGATTTCTACGGCGCGATGGACGGTGCCAGCAAGTTCATCCGTGGTGATGCCATTGCCGGCATCCTGATCCTGTTCATCAACATGCTCGGCGGCCTGGCCGTAGGCGTGCTGCAGCATGGCATGCCGTTCGGCGATGCCGCTGCCACCTACACCCTGCTGTCGATTGGTGATGGCCTGGTGGCGCAGCTGCCGGCGCTGCTGGTCTCCAGCGCCGTGGCCATGCTGGTCACCCGCGCCTCGCGTTCGCAGGACATGGCCCAGGCCATGACCGGCCAGGTGTTCGGGCAGTACCGTGCGCTGGCGATCACTGCCGGCATCATCGGCGTGGTCGGCCTGGTGCCGGGCATGCCCAACGTCGCTTTCCTGACACTGTCCGCGATCCTCGGCTTCATCGCCTGGAAGGTCTACCGCAAGGGCAAGGCCGCGGCCACCGATCCGGCAGCCGCAGGCAATGACGCTGCCGCGCTCAACGCACTCGGCCGCCCGGCCGCGCCGGCTCCGACTGCCGAACTGAGCTGGGACGAACTGCGCCCGGTCGATCCGCTGGGCCTGGAGGTCGGCTACCGGCTGATTCCGCTGGTGGACAGCAGCCAGGGCGGCGAACTAATGGCACGCATCAAGGGCGTGCGGCGCAAGCTGACCCAGGACGTCGGCTTCCTGATCCCGTCGGTGCACATCCGCGACAACCTGGAACTGCCGGCCAACGGCTACCGCGTGCTGGTGCACGGCGTACCGGTGGCCACCGCCGAGATCCACCCCGACCGCGAACTAGCCCTGGACCCGGGCAGCGCGCTCGGCGCGCTGGAAGGCATCGCCGGCAAGGACCCCGCATTCGGCCTGGATGCCACCTGGATCCAACCGCACCAGCGTGCCCAGGCCGAAACACTGGGCTACACCGTGGTCGATCCGGCCACCGTGGTCGCCACCCATCTGTCGCACCTGATCCGCGAACACGCGCCCGAGCTGCTCGGCCACGAGGAAGTGCAGCACCTGCTGGCCAACCTGGCCAAGAGCGCGCCCAAGCTCGTCGAAGATCTGACGCCGAAGGCGCTGCCGCTGTCGGCGGTGGTGCGCGTGTTGCAGAACCTGCTGGTCGAGCGCATTCCAATCCGCCAGCTGCGCAAGATCGCCGAAGCACTGGTCGAACACGCTCCGAACAGCCAGGACCCGGCCGTACTGACCGCCGCGGTGCGCACCGCGCTGGGTCGTTTCATCGTGCAGGAGATCGCCGGAATGTCGGCGGAGCTGCCGGTGTTCACGCTCAACCCACAATTGGAACGTGTCTTGCAGGAGTCCACGCAGGGCAACGGCGCCGCGCTGGAACCCGGACTCGCTGAGCGACTGCACCAGAGCCTGGCCGAATGCGTCAGCAAGCAGGAAGCCCGCAACGAGCCCGCGGTCGTGCTGGTACCTGGCCCGGTGCGTGCCGCGCTGGCCCGCCTGGTCCGCCACAGCGTTCCGTCGCTGTCGGTCCTGGCCTACAGCGAGGTGCCGGAGGACAAGCGCCTGAAGCTGGTCGGAACGATCAGCTGACGCCGCCCTCCGATGCGCCAGAAAACAGACACCACTTTCGAACCAACGCAACAGACAGATACCAAGGGGAACCCGCACCGTGCAGACCACCGACCACCCGAGTTCTCCGACCGCCACCCCGCCGTCTTCGTCCCGTGACCACAGCATGAAAATCAAACGATTCGTCGCCGCCGACATGCGCTCGGCCATGAACCTGGTGCGCAAGGAACATGGTCCTGACGCCGTGATCCTGTCCAACCGCCGGATCGAGGAAGGCATCGAGATCGTCGCCGCCGCCAACTACGACGAGAGCGCCGTGCAGCGTGCACTGGAAGCCTCGCGTCGTGACATCGCTCCGCCGCCGGCGCCGAAGCCGCGCACCGCCGCCGACGCGGTGATCGCCGCGGTCACCCGCCGCCGCAGCAATACCCCGGCACCGGAACCGGTCGCCGCAACCACCTCGGCCGTGGCTGCCCTCGCCCGCGCTGCGGTCGGCGCCACCGGCCGCACCCTGGACAGCGCGGACGAGATCGTGCCGACCCGCGGCAGCACCGGCTTCGCCGCCACCCTGGCACGCGCCGCCGTCAACGAACCGGCGCTGCCGGATCAGATCTTCGCTCCGTTCGCCGAAGCCATCGTCGCACCGGCGCTCAGCACCGCCGCACCGGCCAACCGCGCCCGCTTCCAGATTGATCCGCCGCACGAGGCGCATCACGAAAACGCGGCCCCGGCTGTGCAGCCGCCGCCGCTGCCGACCGCTGCCGTGACCGAAGCGCAGCCCGGGATCGTTGCCAGCGAACCGGCACCGGTCGAAGCCAGCGACGAAACCGGCGCTGCCCCCGTGCTGGCCCCAGCCCCGGCACTGACCCTGGTGGCCCAGGACGACGCCGAGATCCGCCAGCTGCGCCAGGAAGTGGCCGGCATGCGCCATGTGATCGAGCGCGAGATGAACCGCTTCACCGACGAGCGCCTGCGCGGCTGCCCGGTGCGCGCCACCGCGCTGGACCTGATGGACGAGTATGGCTTCGATGCCGGCCTCGCCCGCGACGTGGCCATGCAGATCCCACTGGAGACCGAAGCCCACCGTGGCCGCGGCCTGATGCTGGGGCTGATTTCGCGCAAGCTGCCGATCGCCCCGGTCGACCCGCTGGAAGAAGGCGGCGTGATCGCCCTGGTCGGCCCGACCGGCGCTGGCAAGACCACCACCATCGCCAAGCTGGCCTCGCGCTTCGCCGAGAAGCACGCGCCGCGTGACGTGGCCCTGGTCACCACCGACACCACCCGCATCGGTGCCCGCGAGCAGCTGTACGGCTACGGCCGCCAGCTCGGCATCGCGGTGCACGAGGCCAACAGCGGCACCGACCTGGACCAGCTGCTGGAACGCTTGAAGGACTACAAGCTGGTGCTGATCGACACCGCCGGCCTGGGCCCGCGCGACCGCGCCCTGGCCGCCCAGCTGCAGTGGCTGCGTGCCGCCCGCCAGGTCCGCACCCTGCTGGTGCTGCCGGCCAACACCAGCTTCGGCGACATGGACGAGGTGGTCCGCCGCTTCGGCGCCGCCAACCTGCAGGGCCTGGTACTGAGCAAGCTGGACGAGACCGGCCGCTTCGGCAACGCCCTGTCGGTGGCCGTGGATCATGCCCTGCCGATCACCTGGGTGACCGATGGCCAGGACGTCCCGGAGGACCTGCACCGGGCCAGTGCAGCCAATCTTGTACTTCGCCTTGAAGATTTGCGCCGCGCGGCCGATATGCCCTGCAACCCGGAGTTGAACCATGCCGTCGCGTGAGTACGCCAAGCTGACCAAGACCTTCCCGCTGTCGGCCACCCGCAGCGAGCCGCTCGGCCCTGTGCGCACCATTGCGGTCACTGGCGGCAAGGGCGGCGTGGGCAAGACGAATGTGTCGGCCAACCTGGCCGTGGCACTGGCCGGCATGGGCAAGCGCACGCTGCTGCTGGACGCCGACCTCGGCCTGGCCAACATCGACGTGATCCTGGGGCTGAACCCCACCTTTACGCTGGCCGACCTGGTCGCCGGCCGCTGCACGCTGGATGACGTCATCGTCGAAGGCCCGAACGGCGTGCTGGTGGTTCCGGCCGCATCCGGCCGCCGCCACATGGCCGAGCTGGCTCCGGCCGAGCACGTTGGCCTGGTCAACGTGTTCTCCGAGCTGGAGCGCGAGCTGGACATCATGGTGGTGGACACTGCCGCGGGCATCACCGATGGCGTGCTGACCTTCTGCCAGGCCGCACAGGACACCGTGGTGGTGGTCTGTGACGAGCCGGCCTCGATCACCGACGCCTACGCACTGATCAAGGTGCTGTCGCGCGAGCGCGGCGTGGACCGCATCCAAGTGGTGGCCAACATGGTGCGCGACCCGAACGAGGGCCGCGTGCTGTACGAAAAGCTGACCCGCGTCTGCGAGAAGTTCCTTGCCGATGTCTCGCTGAACTACCTCGGCTGCGTGCCGCAGGATGACTGGCTGCGCCTGTCGGTGCAGCGCCAGCAGCCGGTGGTGAAGGCCTATCCGTCCAGCCCGGCGGCGCTGGCGATCACCGAGATCGCGCGCCGTACCGCGCGCTGGCAGGCGCCGACCGAACCGCGTGGCGGCGTCGAGTTCTTCCTCGAACGCATCCTCAAGCAGCGTGGGGTGACGGCATGAAAGGCGCAGCCCAGTACAGGGAAGTGCAGCGCTCGGCGGCGAACGAAGTCATCGCCCAGCATTCGGACCTGGTGCGGCGCATCGCCCACCACCTGGCCGCGCGCCTGCCAGCCAGCGTCGAGGTCGACGACCTGATCCAGGCCGGCATGATGGGCCTGATCGAAGCCTCGCGCAGCTATGACGCCGACCAGGGTGCTTCTTTCGAGACCTACGCCTCGATCCGCATCCGTGGTTCGATGATCGACGAGATCCGCCGTGGTGACTGGGTCCCGCGCTCGGTGCACCGCCGTGCACGTGATGCCGCCGCCACCATCCGCCGCCTGGAACAGAGCAGTGGCCGTGCCGCCAGCGCCACTGAAGTGGCCGCCGCGATGGAGATGCCGCTGCCCGAGTACCTGCGGCTGATGGAAGACGCTGCACGTGGCCAGGTGCTGAGCCTGGAATCGCGCATCGAGGACCAGGGCGAGCTGGACACCGTCGCCCAGGGCGGGCCGACCCCGCAGCAGGTACTGGAGCGCGGCGAGTTCGGTCGCGAGCTGGGCAAGGCCATCGGCCACCTGCCCGAGCGCGAACAACTGGTGCTCTCGCTGTACTACGAGCAGGAACTGAACCTGAAGGAGATCGGCGCGGTGCTCGGCGTGAGCGAGTCGCGGGTCTGCCAGATCCACGGCCAGGCGGTACTGCGCCTGCGTGGCCGGCTGAAGCTGTTCGAGGCTGCCGACGCAGGCCTCGAAGAATGAACATCCCCGAGGCGGCTGCCCCCGGCCGTCCGGAATGAACAACAAAGGAATTCTGCTTTGAACAAGAACATGCGCATCCTGATCGTCGACGACTTCTCGACCATGCGTCGAATCGTCAAGAACCTGCTGGGCGATCTGGGCTTCACCAATACCGCCGAAGCCGAGGACGGGCATGCCGCGCTGTCGCTGCTGCAGAGCCAGCCGTTCGATTTCGTGGTCACCGACTGGAACATGCCGGTGATGACCGGCATCGAGCTGCTCAAGGCCATCCGTGCCGATGCCAAGCTGAAGACCCTGCCGGTGCTGATGGTCACGGCAGAAGCCAAGCGCGAGCAGATCATCGAAGCCGCCCAGAGCGGCGTGAACGGCTACATCATCAAGCCGTTCACCGCGCAGACGCTGGAAGAGAAGCTCGGCAAGATCTTCGAACGCCTGGCGGCCAGCGCCTGATGGATACCACGGTCGACAAGAACGCCCTCGCCCTGCGCCTGCAGGAGGCCCTGGACGCGCTCGAATCCGGTGACGAAGCCGCCTGGCGGCAGCGCATCGATGGGCTGGTCGCGCTGCGCACGCAGCCGATGATGAGCGGCCTCTCGCGGCTGGCCCGCGAGCTGGGACAGGCGCTGGGCGAACTGCCGACCGTGCCGAGCGAAGCCGGCGAACTGGACGACGCCTGCGCGCGACTGGACCACGTGGTGGCGATGACTGAACAGGCGACGCACCGCACCCTGGACCTGGCCGAGGAATGCCGCAGCCTGACCGAACAGCTGCGCGCCGAAGGCCTGCAGCCGGGCCAGGACGCGCAGCTCGAGCGCATCCGCCACAACCTGACCGAGATCGCCCTGACCCAGAGCTACCAGGACCTGACCGGGCAGATCATCCGTCGCGTGGTCGGCATCGTCCGCCGCGTGCACGAAGGCTTCGGCGCGCTCGGCCTGCCGCCGGAACAGCATCGCACCGACCCGGAACTGGCCGGGCCGGCACTGAAGGGACTGGACCGCCACGCGGTCTCGCAGAACGACGCCGACGACCTGTTGTCGGATCTGGGGCTGTAAGCATGAGCGCGGTATCCGACGACATCACTGCCGATTTCATCATCGAGGCGCAGGAGATCCTGGATCGCCTCGGCGAACAGCTGGTGTCGCTGGAGCAGGCACCGCAGGACAGCGATCAGCTCAACGCGGTGTTCCGCGGCTACCACACGCTCAAGGGCGGCGCCGGCTTCCTCGGCGTCACCGCCATGGTCGAGCTGTGCCATGCCGCTGAAGAGGCGCTGGGCGCCGCACGTGCCGGCCAGGCCGTGCTGCAGGCCCACCACTTCGACGCGGCCCAGCAATCGCTGGACTACCTGCAGTCGATGCTGGACGCGGTTTCCTCCGGCACCGAGCCGGGCTATGCGCCGCCGGACCTGATCGCACAGTTCGACGTGCACGGCGGTGCCGTGGCTGCACCCGCCGCCGCCGCAGCACCCACCGCGGGTGGCAGCGACCTGATCACCGACGACGAATTCGAGGCTCTGCTCGACCAGCTGCATGGTGGCAACGCGCCGACCGCGGTCGCGCCAGCGAAGAAGGCCGACGACGGACTGATCAGCGAAGACGAGTTCGAAGCCCTGCTCGACCAGCTGCACGGTGGCGCCGCACCGGGCACCAAGCCTGCGGCCGTGGTGGCACCGGCACCGATCGCAGCGCCGCGCCCGGTCGCCGCACCGGCACCGGCGGCGAAGCCGGCCGCCAAGCCGCTGGCCGAGGCCGAACATACCGTGCGCGTGGACACCAAGCGCCTGGACGCGATCGTCAACCTGATCGGCGAACTGGTGCTGTCACGCAATCGGCTCAAGACCCTGCGTGCACGCCTGCGCGATGAAGAGCTGGACCGGGCCGTGTCCACTCTGGATATCGCCACCGCCCGCCTGCAGTCGGCAGTGATGCGCACCCGCATGCAGCCGGTGGGCAAGGTGTTCTCGCGCTTCCCCAAGGTTGCCCGCGACGTCGCCCGCTCGCTGAAGAAGGAAGTGGACCTGGAACTGATCGGCGCCGAGACCGAGCTCGACCGCAACCTGGTCGAAGCGCTGGCCGACCCGCTGGTGCACCTGGTCCGCAACGCCATCGACCATGGCGTGGAAATGCCCGACCTGCGCGAGGCACAGGGCAAGCCACGGATGGGCCATGTGCGCCTGTCGGCACAGCAGGAAGGCGACTACGTCAGCATCGAGGTACAGGACGATGGCGCCGGCATCGACCCGGAAAAGCTGCGCGCCAAGGCGCGCGAGAAGGGCCTGATCGATCCGGAAGCCGCCGCCCGCCTGAGCAGCGAGGAGTGCCTGCACCTGGTGTTCCTGCCCGGCTTCTCGACCAAGCAGCAGGTCACCGACATCTCCGGTCGTGGCGTCGGCATGGACGTGGTGCAGTCACGCATCCGCGAACTGAGCGGCCAGATCCAGATCCAGTCGGAACTGGGCCGTGGCAGCCGCTTCCTGATCCGCGTGCCGCTGACCCTGGCGATCCTGCCGACCCTGCTGGTGCAGGCCGGCGAGGACGTCTATGCGCTGCCGCTGGCCCGCGTGATGGAAGTGCTGCACGCGCCGCGCACCTCGCTGGGCTGGTTCGATGGCCGTGCCGTGCTCGACCGCCGCTCGCACACGCTGCCGCTGGTCGATCTGCGCCAGTGGCTGGATGTGACACCGGCCGCCTCGCCCCTGCTGACCATCGTGGTGCTGCAGGCTGGCGAAGCGCGCTTCGGGCTGGTCGTGGACCAGGTACGCGGGCGTGAGGAAGTGGTCATCAAGCCGCTGCCGAAAGCGCTGCGCGGCCTGCGCGGTTATGCCGGTGCAACCTTGATCGGCGATGGTCGCATGGCGCTGATCCTGGACGTGGACGGGCTGCGATGAACCCCGCCGGGCCATGCCCGGCGCCCCGAAAACTGTGACCACCGTCTGCACGCGATCTACCGGTGTCTCAAGTCCCATTCATACACGCCGATACCGGAACCATGGATAGACTCAGCCTCATTGGACTCTTTCTCGCCCTGGCCTCGCTGGTCGGCGGCAGCATCCTCAAGGGCGCCGGCCTGGCGTCGTTGTGGTCGCCTGCGGCGTTCGTGATCGTCATCGTCGGCACCGTCGCCGCGATCCTGCTGCACACCTCGCCGGCGGTGTTCAAGCATGCCTTCAAGATCGTGCGCTGGGTCGTGCGCCCGCCGCACAGCGATCGCCGCGAACTGATCCAGCAGATCGTCGAGTGGAGCAACATCGCCCGCCGCCAGGGCCTGCTGGGCCTGGAATCGCAGGTGGAGGCGCAGCAGGACCCGTTCCTGCGCAAGGGCCTGCAGCTGCTGGTGGACGGCGTCGAGCCCGAATCGATGCGGCACATGCTGGAAATCGAACTGGGCAGCCAGGAACACCAGGACCAGGCCGGTGCCAAGGTCTTCGAAGCGATGGGCATCTATGCACCGACGCTGGGCATCATCGGTGCCGTGCTTGGCCTGATCGCGGTGATGAAGAACCTGGCCGACCCGAGCAAGCTTGGCCACGGCATCGCCGCAGCGTTCACCGCCACCATCTACGGCATCGCCTCGGCCAACCTGCTGTTCCTGCCGGTGGCCGCCAAGCTCAAGAGTGTGATCTCGCACAACACCCGCGACCGCGAAATGGTCATTGAAGGCCTGATCTCGATCGCCCAGGGCGAAAACCCGCGCAACATCGAAACCAACCTCTCCGGCTTCCTGCACTGACATGGCCCGCCGCAAGCACCACGAAGAGCACGCCAACCACGAAGCATGGGCGATCCCCTATGCCGACCTGATGACGCTGCTGCTCGCCTTCTTCGTGGTCATGTACGCGATTTCCTCGGTGAACGAAGGCAAGTACCGGATCATGGCCGACGCGCTGACCGATGCCTTCGGGGGCGCGCCGCGCACGATCAATCCGGTACAGGTCGGCAACAAGCAGGTGCAGGGTGGCGGCTGGGACAGCCCCTCGGTGATCAAGTCCGGCACCAAGATCGGGCCCTCGGCGCCTGCGCCGTCGCACGACCCGACCCTGCTGCCGTCGATGGCCTCGCAGATGCGCATGCCTGTTTCGGTGCACAACCAGGAGCAGATCGCGCGCGCCGAGCGCCAGCTCAACAGCATCGCCGACCGCCTGACCGCCGCGCTCGCGCCGCTGATCGACCGCGGCATGATCAGCGTGCGCCGCACCGAGCTGTGGATCGAAGTCGAGATCAACAGCGACATCCTGTTCCCCACCGGCTCGGCGGCGCTGGACGTGCATGCGCGGCAGACCCTGGCCAGCCTGGCCGAGGTCCTGCGCGACGTGCCCAACAGCGTGCGCGTGGAAGGCCACACCGACAACGTACCGATCGCCACCGCCACCTTCCCGTCGAACTGGGAACTGTCGGCCGGGCGCGCGGCCAGCGTGGTGCACCTGTTCGCCGACCAGGGCGTGCAGCCGTCGCGGCTGGCGATGGTCGGTTACGGCCAGTTCCGCCCGCGCGAAGAGAACGACAGCGCGCAGGGCCGCAACCGCAACCGCCGGGTGATGGTCATCATCCTGGCCGACACCTCGCACTCGGTGGACCCTCTCGGCCAGCGCCTGAACGCAGCCACCGGTGCCACCCGGAACACCGATACCGAACAAGCCGCGGCAACTCCGGCTACCGCCCCCACCTCCCCCATCGCACCGGTGAAGTTGCCGCCGGTGCCGGCTGGCAGCCGCGTCGGCGCCGCCGTTCCCCCGGCAATGAAGGAGTAAACCGATGCGCATCTGGGCAGTCGCCAACCAGAAGGGCGGAGTCGGCAAGACCACCACCACCCTCGCCCTCGGCCGCGGACTGGCCGCACTTGGCCATCGCGTGCTGCTGATCGACCTCGATCCGCACGCCTCGCTCAGCCGCGCGTTCGGCGTACCGGTGGACCCGCCGCCGGCTGGCGTGCTGGAGCTGTTCGGCGCCCCGCCCGCCGATCTTTCCAGCCTGTGCCATGCCAGCAGCATCCATGGCCTGGACTATGTCTGCGCACAGTCCGCGCTGGCCACGCTGGAACGCCGCAGCGCCAACCAGCCTGGCCTTGGCCTGGCACTGCAGAACGCGCTTGCGCGCCAC
Source organism: Stenotrophomonas sp. GD04054 (assembly GCF_029836955.1). Taxonomy (NCBI): domain Bacteria; kingdom Pseudomonadati; phylum Pseudomonadota; class Gammaproteobacteria; order Lysobacterales; family Lysobacteraceae; genus Stenotrophomonas; species Stenotrophomonas sp. GD04054. The sequence continues at coordinate 25,404 of NZ_JAOECR010000047.1, forward strand.
CAGGGCCAGCACGACTACATCCTGCTGGACTGCGCCCCCACCCTCGGCCTGTTGATGATCAATGCGCTGGCCGCAGCCGATCGCCTGATCATCCCCACCCAGGCCGAGCCGCTGGCCCTGCATGGCCTGGACGGCATGGTCCGCACCGGCGAGATGGTCGAACGCTCGCGCCGCCGCCCGCTGCCGATCTCGATCCTGCCGACCCTGTTCGACCGCCGCACCCGCGCCGGCAACGAGTCGCTGCGCACGATGCAGGATCGTCACGGCACCCGTGTGTGGGAAGACGCGATTCCGATCGACACCCGCATCAGCAACGCCGCCGGCCTGACCCTGCCGAGCGTTGGTGAGGATTACCCGGGCCGCGGCCTGGCCGCCTATCGCCGCGCGCTGAACTGGATCCTCGGCGAGGATGCCCGCGCCCTGGAGCAGGCCGCATGAACAGCACCGGTGTACTGGACGACTACCTGGACGAACTGCTGGGCGAAGCGATCGCCGTGGCACCACCGGCTGCACCGCCGCCGGCGAGCGACGAAGCGCGCCCAGCAATTGCAGCCGACGCCGAACGCGAGCCGACCTGGGATGACCTGCCGGCTGAGGTGATCTACGAAACCGAGACCGTCGCCGCTGCGCCTGCCGTCGACAACGCCGCACTCGAAGCCGCCTTCGACGCGGCCGCAACGGCTGAGCGCGAACCCACCTGGGACGATCTGCCCGCCGAAGTGATCTACGAAACGGAGACTGTTGCTGCTGCCGCGGCAGAGGACGACGCAGCACTGGAGGCCGCCTTCGAGGCCGCCGCAATGCCTGTCGCCGCCCCCGAGCGCGAACCGACCTGGGATGACCTGCCTGACGAGGTGATCCACGAGACGGCCCCTGCTCCCGCCACCGCCAAGTCCGGCCCGGAACCTACATGGGACGACCTGCCGGACGAAGTGATCTACGAGACCGATCCGGCCGACAGCCATCGACTCGCCCACACCGACAGCCCCGGCCTGGAAGCCGCGTTCGAGGCCGCTGCCGGCGGCGAGGACGTTCCTGCGCCACCAGCGGCCGTGGTCACAGCACCCGCTCCAGTTGTGCGCACCGATGCCGCACCGCCCCCGCGCGTGGCCGTGGACGCGCCAGCAGGCAACCGCCCGAGCAGCTGGCAGGAGCTGCAGGCACAGGCACATCGGCCCGCCAGCAGCCCGCATCCGCAGAACCGACGCGCCGGCGAGCGCACCTCGCGCTGGCTGCGCCTGCGCTGCGGCACCCAGGCCTATGCACTGGAACTGCTGAAGGTGCAGGAAGTGGTGCTGCCGGTGCCGCTGCTGCCGTTGCGCGGCACTGCGCCGGCCATGCTGGGCATCATGAACCTGCGTGGCCAGGTGGTACCGGTGATGGACCTCGGCCTGCACCTGGGCGCCGCGGCCGCCGAAGACAACTCACAGACCCGCATCGTGGTGCTGGAGGAAGACGGCGAGACCATCGGCCTGCGCGTGTCGGCAGTGGAAGATGTCGCCAACCTCACCGATTCGCAGATCGAACCGCCCGATACCGCGCGCATCTGCCAGATCTCCAACGACCTGTTCCGTGGCGTCGCCAGGGTCAGCCAGCGCCCAATGATCCTGCTGGATGCCACCCGGCTGCTGAGCTGAGCGCAAAAAGGGGACGGAGGGGATTAAGTCGCAATCGACCAGGCTCTTCCGCAGCCACCCTCGGCAACGGCGACCACGCAGTGGGGACGTAAGGTGTTGATCCAACGGATCAACACCTTGCGTACCCGACAGGCACCGCATCGGCGCAAAGCGCCGAGCCAGTTGCGACTTAATCCCCTCCGTCCCCTTTTCAACAGCGACCGCATCGACGCACCGCGTCGATTCCCCTAAAGAACCCCACCGGGGTGCCGTTATGGATCACGGAACCGTTTGTCCGGAGCAACGATGAGCACTGTCGAACTGGGTGGGGATCTCGGCATCGAGAGCACCACCGAGCTCAAGAACCGCCTCGCCCCGCTGGTGGCGCAGGCAGGCGAGCTGACCCTGGATGCCAGCCAGGTCGCCCGCATCCACACGGCCGCCGTGCAGGTGCTGTGTGCGTTCGTGCAGGCCCGCCGCGAGGCAGGCCTCGGCACCGGCATCCACGGTTGCACTGCAACCTTCCGTGACGCCGCGCGCCTGCTGGGCGTCACCCAGGCCCTGGGCCTGGACGTAACCCATGACAACCTGAAATCTGTGGAGAACGCTGCATGAGCGCACGTATCTTGGTGGTGGACGATTCGGCGTCAATGCGCCAGATGGTGTCCTTCGCCCTCACCTCGGCCGGTTTTGCCGTCGAAGAAGCTGAAGACGGCGCGGTCGCGCTCGGTCGCGCCAAGGGCCAGCGCTTCAATGCGGTAGTCACCGACGTCAACATGCCGAACATGGACGGCATCGCGCTGATCCGCGAACTGCGCCAGCTGCCGGACTACAAGTTCACGCCGCTGCTGATGCTGACCACCGAATCGGCCGCCGACAAGAAGTCCGAAGGCAAGGCCGCCGGTGCCACCGGCTGGCTGGTCAAGCCGTTCAATCCGGAACAGCTGGTCGCCACCGTGCAGAAAGTGCTGGGCTGATCGCCCGCCACCGCTCCCCCTCTTCGCTTCCGGACCACCACTGCCATGAGCATGGACCTGCAACGCTTCCACGCCACCTTCTTCGAGGAGAGCCGCGAAGGCCTCGACGCGATGGAGGCTGGCCTGCTGGCCCTGGAATCGGGGCAGCAGGACGCGGAGATCATCAATTCGGTGTTCCGCGCCGCCCACTCGATCAAGGGCGGCGCCGGCACCTTCGGCTTCGATGCGATCGCCGGCCTGACCCATGTGCTGGAAACGCTGCTCGATGAGCTGCGTGCCGGCAAGCGGGCGCTGGAAGGCCACGCCGTCGACGCCATGCTGTCCTCGGTGGACGTGCTGCGCGCCCTGCTGCGCGAAGCCGAACACGGCCAGGCCGCCGATCCCGCCGCAGTTGCTGCGGTGAAGGCGCGCCTGGAGGCGGTTCTTTCCGGGGAGGCCGCAGCGAGCGCCCCCGCGGCCGCCGCAGCCAAGGTGGACGATACGCCGGAAGCCTGGCAGATCGGCTTCACCCCGGCGCCATCGCTGTTCATGAGCGGCAACGACCCGCTGCGCATCATCCGCGAACTGGAACATCTCGGTTCGCTGCAGGTGGCTGCGCGCATGGAACGCCTGCCCGGCTTCGCCCAGCTCGACCCGCTCGAGGCCCACCTGGCGTGGGACCTGGGTCTGGTCGGCAAGGTGCCGCGCAGCAAGATCGAAGACACCTTCGCCTGGGTGCTGGACGACTGCGAACTGGACATCCGTCCGGCTGCGCCGCCGAGCCTGGCCACCGAGGCACCTGCCACACCCGCCCCTTCCACACCGGCTGCCGTTGTACCGGCGGCACCCGCCGCCGCTGCCAGCAGCGCTGGCGGCCAGGAAGCCGAAACCTCGATCCGGGTCAGCGTCGACAAGGTCGATGCACTGATCAACCTGGTCGGCGAGCTGGTCATCACCCAGGCCATGCTCAAGCAGGTCTCGCACGCGCTGGACCCGGTCCACGCCGAGAGCCTGTTCGCCGGCCTGGACCAGCTTGAACGCAACACCCGCGACCTGCAGGAAGCGGTGATCGGCGTGCGCATGCTGCCGGTCGATGCGGTGTTCCGCCGCTTCCCGCGCCTGGTCCGCGACCTGTCCAGCCGCCTCGGCAAGCAGGTACGCCTGCGCACCGTCGGCGAAGGCACCGAACTGGACAAGGGCCTGATCGAAAAGATCGCCGATCCGCTGGTGCACCTGGTGCGCAACTCGATCGACCACGGTCTGGAGATGCCCGACGTGCGACGTGATGCGGGCAAGGACGAGACCGGCACGATCACCCTGGCAGCCTCGCATCAGGGCGGCCATATCGTCATCGAAGTCAGCGACGACGGCCGCGGCCTGGACCGTGCCAAGATCCTGGCCAAGGCCACCGAACGCGGTCTGGCGGTGCCGGACAACCCGACCGATTCGCAGGTCTGGGACCTGATTTTCCAGCCGGGTTTCTCCACCGCCGATGCAGTCACCGACCTGTCCGGCCGTGGCGTCGGCATGGACGTGGTCCGCCGCAACATCCAGGCGCTGGGGGGCGAGGTCCAGATCGAAAGCAGCCTCGGCGCTGGCACCCGCACGCTGATCCGCCTGCCGCTGACCCTGGCCATCCTCGATGGCATGACGGTGGCGGTGGCCGGTGAAACCCTGATCCTGCCGCTGGCTTATGTGCTTGAGGCCCTGCAGCCGCAGGCCGAGGACATCCGCAGCATGGCCGGCGAAGGCCGCGTGCTGCGCGTGCGTGGCGAGTATCTGCCGATCCTGTCGCTGAGCGAGTACTACGGCTACGGCAACCGCGCACCGGGCAGCGAATCGCTGGTGGTGGTGGTTGAAGGTGATGGCCAGAAGATTGCGCTGGAAGTGGACGAGCTGGTCGGTCAGCAGCAGGTGGTGGTGAAGAACATCGAGAACAACTACCGCCGCATCGGCGGGGTATCCGGTGCCACCATCCTTGGCGATGGCCGCGTGGCCCTGATCGTCGACATCGGCGGTCTGGTGCGTTCGCTGCGGATGCCGCAGGCCGCCTGATCCACGTTGAATGCGTGCACTGGACCGCCGCCCTTCGGGGCGGCGGTTTTCGTTTGCGCGCACGGCCACGATCTGACCGCGCTCGCTTCGCCAGGCATACCGTGAACTCCGTCTACACGAAGGTTTCGGGCGCAACCTTGCCGTTCAAGCGAAAGCCCTGTCATGGCACCACTTTCGCGACGCCGTCCCTACGCAACCGAATGTGATCTGCGTCCATAAAGTCCATCCGAACTGCGCCGCTATTTCGCTTTGACGGCCGTCACCGAACCCCCACCGGGCACCACCGTTCGCTCTGCAACCACCCCCAGCCGACGCAACGACGCCGGCGCCCTGCCCACCTGGAGCACCCTGCATGAAGTGGTTCCACGATCTGCCCATCGCCCGCAAGCTGGCCGTGGGGTTCACCCTCACCACCTTGATGACCCTCGTCCTCGGCGCATTCGCACTGCTGCGGCTCAACGAGGCCAACAAGCAACTGGGCGAAATGGCCAGCAACGATATTCCCTCGGTGCAGCATCTCGGCGAGGCGCGCTCGCAACTCGGCGAGTTCCGCACCTACGAGCTGGCTCTGTTGAGCATGCTCGACCAGCCTGACAAGGTGGCCGACTACTACAAGCGCATGGACGACACCGCCAAGGCCGTACATGACGAACTGGCCGCCTACTCGGCACTGCCAGCCCTGGCCAAGGAGCGCGAGCTGTACGCTGCGGCCAACGTACAGCTGGACCGCTACTTCGCTGCCAACAAGGCCATGCGCGAAGCCGTCGCGGCAGGCGACGGCACCTTGGCACGGCAGATCTCCGACGAACAGTCGCGCCCGGCCCGCCGTGACCTGTTCGCTGCGATGAAGACCCTCGGCACCCATATCGCCGGCCTGATGGATGCCAAGATCGCCGATGCAAATGCCACCCACCGCGCCAGCATGATCGCCATCATCGGCTGCATCGTGCTGCTGTCGCTGGTGGCAGCCGCGCTGGCAACGGTCATCTCGCGCGCCGTCACCGGCCCGCTCGGCAAGGCCGTGCACGCGATCCAGGCCGTTGCCCGTGGCGATCTCAGCGTCAGCACCCAGGCCACCAGCAAGGATGAAGCCGGCAAGATGCTGGCCGCCACCACCGAAATGACCGCGATGCTGCGCCGCTTCTCCGAGCAGACCCAGCTGATGGCGCAGATGCACGCCGGTCCGGACATCAGCCATCGCATTCCGGAAGACTTCCCGGGCGTCTACGGGCAGCTGGCCAGCGGCATCAACACGGTCATCTTCGAACATCTCGACGCGATCCGCGATGCCATCGACGTGCTCAACCAGTACGCCACCGGCAACCTCACCCCGGACGCACGCCGCCTGCCCGGCAGCCGCGCGATCCTGCACGAGTCGATGGATGCGGCCAAGGCCAGCCTGCTGGCCATCAACACGCAGATCCAGCAGCTGGCCTCGGCGGCTGCCGCCGGCGACTTCAGCCAGCGCGGTGATGCGCAGCGTTTCGATCACGATTTCCGCGTGATGATCGAGCAGCTCAACAGCATGATGCAGGTGGCCGACGGCAACCTCGGCCAGCTCTCGCAGCTGCTGCAGTCGATCGCCGCCGGCGACCTGACCGCGCGCATGGACGGCCAGTTCAACGGCGTGTTCGCACGCATGCGTGACGACGCCAACACCACCGTCGCGCAGCTGACGCAGATCGTCGGCCAGATCCAGGCCAGCGCGTCCAGCATCACCCTCGCCGCTGGCGAGATCGCGTCGGGCAACAGCGATCTATCGCGCCGCACCGAGCAGCAGGCCGCCAATCTGGAAGAAACCGCCGCGTCGATGGAGGAACTGACCTCCACCGTGCGCCAGAACGCCGAGCACGCCCGCCAGGCCAATCAGCTCGCCATCGGCGCACATGGCGTCGCCTCGCAGGGCGGTGAAGTGGTCGGCCAGGTGGTCACGACCATGTCGGCCATCGAAGCCTCGTCGAAGAAGATCGCCGAGATCATCTCGGTCATCGACGGCATCGCCTTCCAGACCAACATCCTGGCGCTGAACGCCGCAGTGGAAGCCGCACGTGCCGGCGAACAGGGCCGTGGCTTCGCCGTGGTCGCCAGCGAAGTGCGCACCCTCGCCCAGCGCTCGGCTGCGGCCGCCAAGGAGATCAAGGGCCTGATCGATGATTCGGTCGGCAAGGTCGCCGAAGGCTCCAGCCTGGTGCACCAGGCCGGCAGCACCATGGGCGAGATCGTCGCCTCGGTGCAGCGCGTGACCGACATCATGGCCGAGATCTCCGCAGCGTCGCAGGAACAGAGTGCCGGCATCGAGCAGGTCAACCAGACCGTGGTGCAGATGGACGAGACCACCCAGCAGAATGCTGCGCTGGTGGAAGAAGCCACCGCTGCCGCACGTGCAATGGAAGACCAGGCCGTGCAGCTGGGTGAAGCCGTGTCCCGCTTCCGGCTGGCATCACAGGGCACGACGGCCATCCCGGCACGCCCGCTGGCGGCACCGGTACCGCGCCAGGTCGCAGCCGCCGCACCGGCCGCAAAGCCGGTCCCGGCGCGTACGCTGCGCACGGCGACGGCCCAGCCGGCGCTGGCCGGAGACGGCGACTGGCAGGAGTTCTGATGTACCCGGGGTCGGATCCCTTTCCTTCGGGAAAGGGATCCGACCCCTGACGCATGGAAAGTGATGCAATTCTCACTTCATAATCGGGCACAGTGGCCGATATCCCCATCGAGCCTCGCGCCAACGCGTGCTGGCGCCCGCCCCTGACCGTAGATTCCATGTCCGACGGCAACGACACTGCAGTGCATGATGTCCACGCGGCTGATGCCGCTGACGAACGTTTCCTGGTCCGTAATCCGCGCCAGCTGCGGCAGCTGCTGCGATCGTTGATCGACCAGCGATCACTGATCAATGCGCATATCGACGGCCGCGACCGCTCGTTCCCGACCGCGCTGCTTGAGCTCGACGAGGACGACGACACCCTGCTGCTCGATGGCAGCCCGCAGGAGGCGTCCAACCGCGCCGCCGAACAGGCCGACCATCTGCTGTGCTTTGCCCAGCTCGAACGCGTGCTGGTGCGGTTCCGCCTGCAGGCACTGCAGCGTGTGGACAACGACGGCCACGTCGCCTTCCGTGCCCCTCTGCCGATTGAACTGGTCCATCTGCAACGACGTGAGATGTACCGGCTGGAGACGCCAGTCACCGATTCACCCCAGCTGCTGATCCCCGCCGGCGAGAGCCGTGCCGAAGCGCTGTCGATGCGGGTGGTGGACATCAGCGGCGGCGGCCTGGCGGTGGCCGTACCTACCGACTGCGCGGTGTTCAGCCTGCAGAAGCGCTACCCGGCGATGCTGTCGCTGCCCGACGGCCCCGACCTGGAGATCGAGCTGGTCGTCTGCAACCTGCTGCCGCAGCGCCAACCCAATGGTATCGAGATCAAGCGCGTGGGCATGCGCTTCGACATCCTGCCGCGTGGCGCCGACAGTGCCATCCAGCGCTACATCTTCCGCATCGACCGCCAGCGCAAGGCGCGCCGCAACGGCGAGCTGTAAGGCCTCCCGACCGGTAGTGCTGGCCGCTGGCCGGCAATGGCCGCATCCACATTGTTGCCAGGTTGCCGGCCAGCGGCCAGCACTACCGCTTCCCGTGTAGATCCACGCCATGCTTGGATGCCCCCATCTTCCCCGGTAGATCCACGCCATGCGTGGATGTCTTCCCCCGGCACCTAAAGTCCCCCGACGAGGGGCCGATATCGAGCCTGACACCGGGACTTCCGGCAGAACCAGGACCCCTCGATGAACGACAAGACCAGCTCCGCCGCCAGTGCCGGTGGCGAATTCCTCAGCTTCACCCTCGGTGCCGAGCACTACGGCGTGGACATCCTCAAGGTCCAGGAAATCCGCGGCTATGACGCGGTCACCCGGGTCCCGGATGCACCGGACTACATCAAGGGCGTGATCAACCTGCGCGGCACCATCGTCCCGGTGATCGACCTGCGCCTGAAGCTGCGCCTGGACGATGCCCGCTACGACGCCTTCACCGTGATGATCGTGCTGAACGTCGACGACCGCGTGGTCGGCATCGTCGTCGACAGCGTCTCGGACGTGATCCCGCTGTCGGCCGAGCAGATCCGCCCGACCCCGGAATTCGGCGCCGCCGTCGATACCCGCTTCATCTCCGGCATCGGCACGCAGGACGACCGCATGCTGATCCTGCTCGACATCGAGACCCTGCTGGACAGCGCCGACATGGGCCAGGCCAGCGTCGTTGAAGACGCCGCTGCCTGATCGAACGGACCTGCTTCACGTTCTGGTCACAAAACCCTTCAGTTCCCTCCGGCAGTGCCGATAGGGGGACAGAAGCCGGTCGCGCAGGAGCGCGCAGGACCGGAACGACCATCACCATCCCCGGAGATACACCTCGATGAAGTCCCTGCTTGCGTTCGTTTCGGCCGCTGTCCTGGCCACCACTGCTTCCGCCGCGTTCGCCCAGTCGGCCGACATGATCCCGCCGGAACTGGCACCGCGCTCGGTCGGCAAGGACGGCATGGTCTGCGGCAAGGTCGAGAAGGCCCGCTACGCAGAAGGTTCCGAAGGCCAGCCGACCTTCCTGTACATGGGCGGCGCCTTCCCGCGCCACACCTTCTCGGCCCGCATCGCTGGCGAGAACCGCGGCAAGTTCTCCTTCCCGCTGGAAACCCTGGAAGGCAAGACCGTCTGCGTGATCGGCAAGATCCAGCGCGACGCCTCGCGCGCCGAAATCGAAGTCAGCTCGCCGGCCGGCCTGAAGCTGGCCAACATCAAGTAATCCGCTGTCCGTCGAACCACGCCGGACCTGGCGCCGGCGTGGTTTCTGCTGCAACCGGGCCCGATGCCCGGGCGCGTCTGCCTTAGGAGCTCGCAACGCCCATGCCGTGGATCAACAACCTGAAACTGATGCCGAAGCTGCTGCTGACCTTCGGTGTCCTCCTGCTGGTGATGCTGCTGCAGGGTATCGTCGCCTATCGCGGCCTGCACTCGCTGAACAACGTCACCACCGAGCTGGCGGGTTCTCGCATGGAGAGCATCCGCATGGCCGGCGAGATGCGCGGCATGCTGGGTGAATACCGCAACGCCGCCTACCAGCAGCTGATCCGCGCCAGTGACGACGTCAAGGCTGATGCACGCAAGCAGACCGTCGAGCTGCGTACCAGCATGGACAAGTCGATCAAGGACTATCCGAAGCTGGTCGACAACGCACAGCAGAAGAAGCTGTTCGACACCTTCGCCAAGGAATGGAAGGACGCCCTGGCCTCCTATGACAGCGTCACCGAGATGCTGGAACTGGACCTGCCGGACGACGCCATCGATACCTTCGTCGGCGAGACCCGCACCAAGCACCGCAAGGCCGCTTCGGCGCTGGAAGCGCTGATCGCCGAAGACAACCGCCTCGCCCGCGCCTCGCGCGAAGAGGCCGAATCCACCTACTCCGCCTCGGCCGTGCTGACCGTGATCGCCCTGCTGGGCGGCGCCGCACTCGGCCTGGTGCTGGTCTGGCTGTTTGCCCGTGCCCTGGTCGGCAGCGTGCGCGGCGCCGTCTCGGTTGCCAACGATGTGGCCGGCGGCAAGCTCGATGGCCACATCGACGTCAGCCGCCAGGATGAAGTGGGCGAACTGATGCAGGCGATGCAGCGCATGCAGCGCGACCTGCGCGAGCGCACCGAAACCGACCAGGCCATCGCCCGCGAGAACCTGCGCATCCGCACCGCGCTGGACTACAGCTCCACCGGCGTGTACCTGACCGACACCAGCAATACCATCGTCTACACCAATCGCGCCCTGCAGCAGACCCTGAGCCAGTACCAGGACGACGTGCGCCGCGACCTGCCGGACTTCGACGCGCAGGCCTCGCTGATCGGCAAGCCGGTCACCGTGCTGGAGCATCGCGGCGAGATGGACCAGACCCTGCTGGGCAACCTGAAGGCACACGGCGTCGCCCGTCGCCCGATGCAGTACGGCGATGCCCAGTTCGCCCAGGTGGTTTCCACCATCCGCAATGAAGGCGGCGACACCGTCGGCTACGTGGTGGAATGGCGCGACCGCACCCAGGAAGCGCAGGTGGAAGCCGAAGTGGCCCGCGTGATCGCCCAGGCCGCTGCCGGCGACCTGTCCGGCCGCATCGATTCCAGCGACAAGGAAGGCTTCTTCCTGCAGCTGGCCCAGCAGATCAACGGCCTGCTCGACGCCAACGCCGGCAGCATCGAACAGATCTCCGGCCTGCTCGCCGCGCTGTCGCAGGGTGACCTGACCGTTCGCATGCATGGCGACTACCAGGGTGTGTTCGCCCGTATGCGCGACGACGCCAACGCGACCGCCGCGCAGCTGAGCGAGATCGTCACCCGCATCAAGCAGTCCAGTCGCGCGATCAGCTCGGCCGCCGGCGAGATCGCCTCGGGCAACAGTGACCTGTCGCGCCGCACCGAGCAGCAGGCCGCCAACCTGGAAGAAACCGCCGCCTCGATGGAGGAGCTGACCTCCACCGTGCGCCAGAACGCCGAGCATGCCCGCCAGGCCAACCAGCTCGCCATCGGCGCGCATGGCGTCGCCTCGCAGGGCGGTGAAGTCGTCGGCCAGGTGGTCACCACCATGTCGGCCATCGAAGCCTCGTCGAAGAAGATCGCCGAGATCATCAGCGTCATCGACGGCATCGCCTTCCAGACCAACATCCTGGCACTGAATGCCGCGGTTGAGGCCGCGCGTGCCGGTGAACAGGGTCGTGGCTTCGCCGTGGTCGCCAGCGAAGTGCGTACTCTCGCCCAGCGCTCGGCTGCGGCCGCGAAGGAGATCAAGGGCCTGATCGACGACTCGGTCGGCAAGGTCAATGACGGCTCGGCGCTGGTGCACAAGGCCGGCGCGACCATGGGCGAGATCGTCGCATCGGTGCAGCGCGTGACCGACATCATGGCCGAGATCTCCGCGGCTTCGCAGGAACAGAGTGCTGGCATCGAGCAGGTCAATCAGACCGTGGTGCAGATGGACGAAACCACCCAGCAGAACGCCGCGCTGGTGGAAGAAGCCACCGCCGCCGCACGCGCAATGGAAGAACAGGCCGGTCACCTCAGCGAGGCCGTGTCGATCTTCGTGGTAGACGAAGCCGAGACCGTGGTTGCCCCGCGCATCGCCGCTGCCCCGGCCCCGCGTGCTGCCGCACCTGCCGCACCGACCCCGGTCGCCCCGCCAGCCCGCCGCAGCGCCGGTGGTCGTCCGATGGCCACCGAACTGGCTGATGGAGACTGGCAGGAGTTCTGATGCCTGCCTGACCTGATGCACGAGAACGCCCTGGCCCTGCGCTGGGGCGTTTTTGTTTACGGGGTATCTGGATATCCAGCCAACGGCGAAGCCCCTCGGGGTGGTCGCGGTAGGCGCGTGGCTACTGAGGGTTGGCCGGGAGGGTGGGCTGCGCAGGGGCCGCTGCAAGTACGTCCATGTAAGCTCGGTCGCCGCATCCATGCGGCTCACGCCCCTGCGCAGCCCACCCTCCCGGCCACGGACAGTTTCCGTGCGCGTCCACCCCGGATTGAAGAAAGAAGAGCAAGAGCAACAGCACCGCTTCGGGGTTCAGATTCGCTTTCCGCAGGAAAACGGATCTGCCCCCTCTTCCCACTTGGAAACCCAACGCTCTTGCCGTCCGTCACCGAAATGCCGAGAGGGTTGGGTCGGGGTGGGCTGGCGGGACCGTTGGCGCCATGGATGGCGCCATCGAGCCCCCAAGGGTGAGGGCGCTTTGCTTGCGAAGCACTGCTTCGCAAGCGCCCGAACGCCCAG
>NZ_JAOECR010000048.1:0-37146 GCF_029836955.1 Stenotrophomonas sp. GD04054
TACCGGTAGATCCACGCCATGCGTGGATGAAAGCCCGGCAGAGTAAACCGCCCCCGCCCGCCAGTAGATCCACGCCATGCGTGGATGGAAGCCGGCAGAATCAACCGCCGCCGCCCGCCTTCCAGTAGTACCGCACCACATGGAAGAACACCGGCGCGGCGAAGCACACCGAGTCCAGCCGGTCGAGCATGCCGCCATGGCCCTCGATCATGTGGCCCCAGTCCTTGATGCCACGATCGCGCTTGATCGCCGACATCACCAGGCCGCCCCAGAACCCCATCAGGTTGATCAGCAGCGACAGGCCGAACGCCTGCAGCGGCGTGAACGGGGTGATCCACCATAGTGCCGCACCCAGCGCACTGGCACTCAGCACACCGCCCACGAAGCCCTCCACCGTCTTCGACGGCGACAGCTTCGGCGCAATCAGATGCCTGCCCAGCAGCTTGCCCCAGATGTACTGCAGCACGTCCGAAGACTGCACCACGATCACCAGGAAGGCGAACAGCAGCACGTTGCGCGACGGGTCATGGCCGGGCACGTGCAGGTTCAGCAGCAGCGGCACATGCGAGATGCAGAACACGCAGATCATCAACCCCCACTGCACCTTCGCGGTCCGCTCCAGGTAGTGCGTGGTATCACCGCCAATGGTCGACAGGATCGGCAGGAACAGGAACGCATAGACCGGAATCAGCAGCGTGTACATGCCGTACCAGTCGATCCAGACCAGGTAGTACTGCCACGGCAGCACGATGTAGAACGCGGCCAGCAGGGCGTAGTAGTCGCCCGAGCGGGTCGGCGCCAGGGTGATGAACTCGCGCAGTGCGAACAGCGAGATGATCGCGAACAGCACGATCACCCCGGCACGACCGAAGAACAGCGCCAGCCCGACCACGATCGCCATCACCCACCACGCGCGGATGCGCGAGACCAGGTTGGCGATCACCGCGCTGGGCTGCCCACGCTGGCGCCAGCGCAATGTCTCGGCCACCAGCGTGGCCAGCACCAGCACCGCACCCACGCCAGCAAACAGCAGGCCGGTCTGCTGGCCGACACTCTGCGTGGCCAGGTCGCCGGACACATCGATCAGGAAGCTCATGCCCTGCCCCCGTTCGGCGCCAGGTCCAGCAGCGCCTGCCGGCTGCGGGCCAGGAAGGCGGCCTTGTCCTCGTCGGCCTGCAGCCGCAGCGGCGTACCGAAGGTGGCCGTGCACAGCAGCGGCAGCGGCAGGAACCGGCCCTTGGGCATCACCCGCTTCAGGTTGTCGATCCACACCGGTACGAATTCCAGCTCCGGGCGTTGCCGTGCCAGGTGATAGATGCCGCTCTTGAACGGCAGCAGCGGCTCTTCGCCCACGTTGCGGGTACCTTCCGGAAACAGGATCAGCGAGCAGTCTTCGTCCACCGCGTCACGCAGGGCCTGCAGTGGATCCTGCTGGCGATGGCCGGCCTCGCGCTCGACCAGCACGCCATTGAACACCGCATCGATCAGGTAGCGACGCAGGCCATCGCGCTGCCAGTATTCGGCCGCGGCCACCGGGCGCACCTGGCGCCGCAGTGTCGGTGGCATCGACGACCAGATCAGCACGAAGTCACCATGGCTGGCGTGGTTGCCGTAATACACGCGCCGTTCGCTGGACGGCGCACAGCCGATCCACAGCGCGCGGGCGCCGGTCACTACATGGATCGCGCCACTGCAGGCGCGCGCAATCAATTCAGCGAACATCGGTCCCTCCCGTTCACGTCTGCGGCCACAACACGGCCAGCACCAGCAGTGCGAACTGCACTGCGGTCAGCAGGTACTGGCGCAGCAGCAGGCGACGCATGCCGGCCCAGCGCGCATCCCAGCCGCGCAGCGGCGCGTCGGGCTGCATGCGGCGCAGGCCACTGGCGTGCAGCAGCTGGTCGGTGCGGCGCGCGGCAGCGTCACCCTCCAGGCCTTCATCGCGCAGCAGCTGCAGCAGGCTGGCATCCAGCGCCACCCGCCACGCGTGGTAGATCTGTGCGATGCCCGCGGCAACACTGAGCAGCAACAGGCCGGCGGCAATCATCGCCAGGCCCGGTTCGGTGCCGAGCAGCAGCAGCGCCACCAGCAGCAGGCCCAGCGACAGGCCCGCCGGCCAACGGCCCTGCCGCAGCAGCAGCTGCATGGTCGCCAGATCGGGAACCGTACTCACGTGCGTACTCCCGCTGCAGCAGTGATGGCATGCAGATGCGCCGCGCCCAGCACGACGCCCGGACGTGCCGTGCGCACGATCGCCACCGCGGCATCGGTATCGGTGGCACGACCACTGCGCAGCAGCCAGGCCGCCACACTGGCAGCACTGCGCGAATAGCCCAGCGCGCAACACACCAGCAGCGGTCCGTGCGCGCGCAGCCGCTCGATCGCCTCGGCCGCATCGCGCAGCTGTTCTGGCGTGGGCACCACCAGGTCCAGCATCGGCACGCTGGCATACGCCGCGCCCGGTGCACGACAGGACAGTTCGGCACAGGCATCGACCACGCCGACCAAGGGTGCCGGCAATGCAGCGCAGGGAACACGCCCCAGCCATACACCGTCCATCACCGGCACCGGCTGCGGCGCACGCCGCGTCCACAGCCGCGAATTGATCCAGGCTGCGCCCAGGTACGGCGCCAGCAGCCAGCGTGCCGCCATTGCCAGACGTCCATCGGCGCGCTTCTGGAACACCGCCGTACCCAGCCCGGCATAGGCCAGCGCCACCAGCAGCAGCGATACCACCGGCCACAGCAGCCACAACGCCGCGCCACGCAGAAGCACCACCGGCACCAGCAATGCAGCGGCCCCCAGCAGGTACAGCGCTGCCAGGCGCCAACGTCTGGCGTCACGCGCGGTGCGCCAGGCACGCAAGGGTGGCGTGCCCTGCTCCGGCCACAGCCAGACGCACAGCCAACCGGCCAGCAGGCCGGTCGGGATATCGATGAAATGATGCTGGAATGTGGTCAGCACCGAGACGCCGATCAGCAGCGCCCACACATGCAGTACCCAACGCCACACCCCATGCAGGTACTGCGCGAATTTCACCCACAGCACGATCAGCAACACGATGTGCAGTGATGGCGCCTGGTTGAACGGCTTGTCGAAGCCCAGCAGCACATCGAACAACCAACCGAACACACCGCCGATCTCCGGCCGCTCGAAACTGAAGCGCAGTGGCCACAACAGGAAGCAGGTCACCGCGATCAACTGTGCACTGAACAACCGCAACGCATGCCGGTCCAGCTCCAACCGTTGCCGGCACAGGAAGAAGGAAACCGCATAGAACAGATCGATCGACCAGTACGGCACGATCGTCCACGGTACGAACGGAATCTGCGTTTCCCATCCGAACGCCATCACCGGCAGTTCGGCATGGCGGCCGGCCATCCAGTTGGCGAAGCCATAGCTGGCGAAGAAGAATGGGCCCAGCAGGGCCAGCCACAACAGGGCGCGCCGCCAGGGGCGCCCCTCTGCGGCCAGCGGGGATGCGGCGAGCGTCGCCATCACGCGGTCCGGCGCGCCAGCGACACCGTGAAGATGCCGAAGTCGTCGATACGCTGCGCCACCTTCTCGAACCCGGCCAGGCGCACCAGCTCGTCCATTTCCTGCTGGGTACGGCGGCGCATTACCCACGCGGCGCCGCCACGGTGGCTGGTCAGTGCGCGTGCGATGAACTCCAGCTGCGGGTGCCACGGCTGGCCGGTATAGGCCAGGTAGCCGCCCGCCGGCACCGTCGCAGCAATGCCCTGCAGCGAGCGCAGCACCGCATCGTTGTCGGGGAACAGTTCGTACAGGCCCGATACCACGGCCAGCGTCGGTGCTGGATCGACCTTGGCCAGCTGTGCCGGGTCGAACGCATCACCCTGCTCGAAGCGCGCGATGTCGGCCGCCCCCAGGCGCTCGATCAAGGCCTGACCCTGGGTGACGTTCAGATCACTGAAGTCGCGCAGCACGATGCGCTCGGCGCGCTGTTCGCCCTGGCCCAGCGCTTCCAGCACGTAGCGGCCATGGCCGGCGGCCACGTCCAGCACGCGCACCGGCGTGCCCTGCCCGCGCAGGCGCTGGGCGGCATCGCGCAGCAGCTCCTGCAGGTGCTTGCCACGCACGCGGATGCCGCGCCAGCCGATCGCGTCCAGGTAGTTGCGGTCGATCATGCGCCCCAGCGGGCCCTTGCCGCGCGCTTCGTCGCGATAGATGTAGTCGAGCGTGCTGCCCGAATCGAAACCGGTCTGTAGGCCCAGCGCGATGCCTTCAGACAGCGTGCCACCGAAGCGCAGTCCACCGCGCACCACGCGCCAGCGCAGGTCGGGCAGGCTGTTGCGCTCTGGCGGCCAGGCCAGGATCTCCGATTCTTCGAAAGTCGGCCCATGGCGGTGCGCATCGCGCCGCGACAGTTCGCGCAGCGGCTCGGCGAAACGTGCCTGGATGAAACTGCGGATACGCGCCAGCGCCGGCGCCCGATCGCGCTCGCCCAGCGTGTCGTGGAAGAAGCCCGGCAGATGCACGCGCTCCTTGATCGGGCTGGACAGGCGCTCGTAGAAGCGGTCCTGCGGGCCACGGTGCACCACGAAATCCGAGCCGGACACCAGCAGCTGCACCGGTACGCTGATCGCCTGCGCATCGGCCACGATGCGGTCGGCCGCTTCGTACAGGCCCAGCAACACGCGCACCGAGATCGGCCGGGTGATCAGCGGATCGGTGCGGTAGCTTTCCACCCGCGCCGGATCGTGGGTCAGCCACTGCGGCTTGACGTAGCTGTTGACGAAGAAATTGCCGCGCAGCTTCTGCATCAAGGCCAGGCCCGGGCGTGCGAACGGCACGTACAGCTTCACCTTGAACGCCGGCGAAGCCATCACCAGCGCGCGCAGGCGTGGTGCATAGTCGTGCGCCCAGGTGGCGGCGACCACCGCCCCCACGCTCTGTGCGATCACCACGATGTCCTGCACCGCGATACCATGCTCGGCACCGATGTGGGCGATGAAGCTGTCGAGGTCACGCACCAGCGCCGGGAAGCCCGGTGCATCGCCACGCGTACCCGGCGAACGGCCATTGCCGCGCGCATCCCAGGCGAAGAAGGCGGTGTCGGGCAGGTCCAGCTCATCGACCAGGTGGGTGACCCGCCCGGAGTGCTCGTGGCCGCGGTGCAGCAGCACGATGGCCTTGGTGGCCGGCGTTGCAGTGGTGCCCGCCCAGTACCGGTAGAACAGCGGTACCTGGTCGAAGCTGTGGAATTCCCGTTCCTGCGCCTGACGCATGCAATCTCCTGATTGTCTTCTTGTATCTGCTTGATTAGTTCGGCGAAACCGCCGCTTCCCGCAGTCCGCGACGGACGCGATTGATCATGGTCAGCATGCACAGCACCGCCATGGCCGCGGCCACGCCAGTGACCGTCATCGCGCCAACCCACTCACACGCCAGCAGCAGGCCCAGCGCACCGATCACGAACGCGCGGTCGCTCTTGCCCATCGGGCCGTCGTAGCGGCGGCTGGCACCGACCATCAGCCCCAGCACCCCGGCGTACTCACTCAGTGCCGCGGTCCAGGCCAGCAGCCACAGCGTTTCCGGGCGTACCCCAGGCACGCTGAGCAGGCTCAGGTACAGCGCCGCATCGGCAATCACATCGCACAGCTCGTTCAGATAGGCGCCCAGCCGCGACTGCTGGCCGAACTCGCGGGCCAGCATGCCATCCACCGCGTTGAGCGCCATGCGCAGCAGCATCCACAGCGGCAGCAGCAGGTACAGCAGGGGCTGGGCAGGCGCGCAGCACCACACGGCAACGGCCACCAGCAGCGAAACCACGGCGGCGGCCACGGTCACCGCGTTGGCGGTGATCCCCATGCGGTACAGGCCGCGTACGGCCGGACGCAACAGGTCCTGGAAACGTCCTTTCAGTGCATAGATCGACACGATCTGTATCCGCTGGTCCTTGGCAGTGCGGCCACAGCCTACCCCATCAAATACGGGTACCGGCAAGTTCCGCCGGGCCCAGCCAGTCCTGCCATGGCAGCTGCGGATCGATATGGCGGCGCAACCAGACCGCGTCATGGCTGCGCTGCATGGCATTGCGCACCGCCTGCACGGCCCGCTCCCGCGCCCCAGCATCGGCGAACCCCGCCTGCAGCGCCAGCAGCCGGTACACACCGCCGGGCGAGCGCTGGAAGTGGATGATGCCGCCGGCGGGCAGCACGATGGCGCCCTCATCCAGGCCATCGGCGTACAGATACAGCTCGAACGGGTCCAGCCAGTACTGCGCATGCATCACCTGCAGCAGTTCGGCCACGCTCGGTGCGCGCCGGTAGGGCGCGATGGCATCGCCATACCATCACTTGTCGTCGTCCAGGTAGACCTTGAACTCCAGCCGCCGCCAGCGCCGGCGTTCACGGCGCTGCACGTCCCAGGACAGGATCTCGGCCTGCTCACCCCAGCGCTCGGCGGCTTCAGCCTGCAGCCTCGGTACATCGGCCGAGGCGCACCAGGCCGCGGCCTGGCCACAACGCGCGTGGCGCACATAGCGGGCCAGGAACAGCAGCGCCCCTTCGGCATCGAGGGCGGCCTGCAGGCGCTTGGCGACGGTCATGGGGCGGCATCCTGCACACGGGGGACAGGCGGCACCGTGCCGTGCCCGGCGATGGCTGACAAGCCCGCCAATCGTGCCCATCACGGTCAAGCCGGCCTTGAACGCGGCGAATCTGCTCCTGCGGCACCCGCCACCGGCCCCCACCGCCTACAATATCGGCCCCGCTCCGCTGCCGATTCTGTCCCATGACTGCCGATCTGTTGCCCGTCCGCCGGGCCCTCCTCTCCGTTTCCGACAAGACCGGCCTGGTCGAGCTGGCCACTGCGCTGGCCGCACGTGGCGTGGAACTGCTGTCCACCGGCGGCACCGCAAAAGCCATTCGCGACATGGGCCTGGCCGTGAAGGACGTCGCCGACGTCACCGGTTTCCCGGAGATGATGGACGGCCGGGTCAAGACCCTGCACCCGATGGTACACGGCGGCCTGCTGGGCCGTTCCGGCCTGGATGATGCGGTGATGGCCGAGCACGGCATCGGCGCCATCGACCTGCTGGTGCTGAACCTGTACCCGTTCGAATCGGTCACCGCCAAGGCCGACTGCACCCTCGCCGACGCGGTCGAGAACATCGACATTGGCGGCCCGGCGATGCTGCGTTCGGCAGCCAAGAACTTCGCCCGCGTGGCGGTGGCCACCGACCCGTCGCAGTACGCCGAGCTGCTGGCCTCGCTGGACGCCAACGACGGCCAGCTGTCGGCCGCCACCCGCTTCGCGTTCTCGGTGGCCGCGTTCAACCGCGTCGCCCAGTACGACGCCGCGATCAGCAACTACCTGTCGGCGGTCACCGCCACCGACGCCGCCGTACCGGCACGTGCCGAGTACCCGGCGCAGATGAACTCCACCTTCGTGAAGGTGATGGACCTGCGCTACGGCGAGAACCCGCACCAGAGCGGCGCGTTCTACCGCGACCTGTACCCGGTGCCGGGCACGCTGGCGACCTTCCAGCAGCTGCAGGGCAAGGAACTGAGCTACAACAACCTGGCCGATGCCGACGCGGCGTGGGAATGCGTGCGCCAGTTCGATGCACCGGCCTGCGTCATCGTCAAGCACGCCAACCCGTGCGGCGTGGCCGTCGGTGCCGGCAACGGCGACGCCTACGAGCTGGCCTACGCCACCGACCCGACCAGCGCCTTCGGCGGCATCATCGCCTTCAACAAGCCGCTGGACGCCGCCACTGCCAAGGTGATCCTGGACCGCCAGTTCGTGGAAGTGCTGATTGCCCCGGACTACGAGCCGGCCGCGCTGGAATACGCACAGAAAAAGGCCAACGTGCGCGTGCTGCGCATCCCGCACGGCGATGGCCTGAACAACTTCGACAGCAAGCGCGTCGGCTCGGGCCTGCTGCTGCAGTCCTCGGACAACCGCGGCATGACCCGCGACGAACTGAAGGTGGTCAGCAAGCTGGCGCCGACCGACAAGCAGTTCACCGACCTGCTGTTCGCCTGGAAGGTGGCCAAGTTCGTGAAATCCAACGCGATCGTCTATGCCAAGGACAACCGCACCATCGGTGTCGGCGCCGGCCAGATGAGCCGCGTGTACTCGGCCCGCATCGCTGGCATCAAGGCCGCCGATGCGAACCTGGTGGTCGAGGGCTCGGTGATGGCCTCCGACGCGTTCTTCCCGTTCCGCGACGGCATCGATGCCGCTGCCGCCGCCGGCATCAAGGCGGTCATCCAGCCGGGCGGTTCGATGCGCGATGCCGAAGTGATCGCCGCCGCCGACGAACATGGCCTGGCGATGGTGTTCACCGGCGTGCGCCACTTCCGCCACTGATCCGCATCACGAAGCCGGGCCCTGCCCGGCTTTTCTCTTCCGTACCCGAGAACCCTGTCCCATGAAGATCCTCGTCATCGGCTCTGGCGGCCGCGAACACGCCCTGGCATGGAAGCTGGCCCAGTCCTCCCGTGTCACCGAAGTGATCGTGGCGCCCGGCAACGCCGGCACCGCCAGCGAAGACAAGTGCCGCAACGTGGCGGTCAAGGTTACCGATATCGACGGCCTGCTGGCGCTGGCACAGGCCGAAGGCGTGGCGCTGACCGTGGTCGGCCCTGAAGTACCGCTGGTGGCTGGCGTGGTAGACCGCTTCCGCGCCGCCGGCCTGCGCATCTTCGGGCCGACCGCCGCCGCCGCGCAGCTGGAAGGCAGCAAGGCCTACGCCAAGGACTTCCTGGCCCGCCACAACATCCCCACCGCGTTCTACGCCGTGCACACCGACGTGGACGCCGCCCTGGCCTACATCCGCGAGAAGGGCGCGCCGATCGTGGTCAAGGCCGATGGCCTGGCCGCCGGCAAGGGCGTGATCGTGGCGATGACCCTGGCCGAAGCCGAGGACGCGGTGCGTGACATGCTCTCGGGCAACGCGTTCGGCGATGCCGGTGCGCGCGTGGTGATCGAGGAATTCCTTGACGGCGAGGAAGCCAGCTTCATTTCGATGGTGGACGGCGTGCATGCGCTGCCGATGGCCACCTCGCAGGACCACAAGCGCGTCGGCGACGGCGATACCGGCCCGAACACCGGCGGCATGGGCGCCTATTCGCCGGCCCCGGTGGTGACGCCGGAGGTGCATGCACGGGTGATGCGCGAGGTGGTGAACCCCACCGTGCAGGGCATGATCGCCGACGGCATCCCGTTCACCGGCTTCCTCTACGCGGGCCTGATGATCGATGCCAGCGGCGCGCCGAAGGTGATCGAATTCAACGTGCGCTTTGGCGACCCGGAAACGCAGCCAGTGATGCTGCGCCTGCAGTCGGACCTGGTCGAGCTGGTGGAAGCGGCCATCGATGGCCGCTTGGACCAGGTCGAAGCGCAGTGGGACGTGCGCCCGTCGCTGGGCGTGGTGCTGGCGGCCAGGCCGTACCCGGAAGCGCCGATCACCGGTGACGTGATTTCCGGCCTGGACGACGTGCCGGCCACTGCCAAGGTATTCCACGCCGGTACGGCATTGGATGCACAGGGCCAGGTGGTCAGCGCCGGCGGCCGCGTGCTGTGCGTGGCGGCGCTGGGCGACAGCGTGCGCGATGCGCAGGCAAAGGCCTATGCCGGCGTGGCCAAGGTAACCTGGGCCAACGAATTCCACCGCACCGACATCGGCTGGCGCGCGATCGCACGCGAGGGGTGAGGGAGGCGCCATGTCCAGCCTCTGCAGCCCTTCCGTCGATGGATTCAGGCGGAAGGTATCGGCGCAGGGCTGTCGCAATACGTTGATTCGAGCGCTTCACCCTTGCGATGGACCAGATAAGGGATTCTGGATGTCTTCACCGTCCTCGGCATGGAAAGCCAGGACGGTACTCTCGCTGACAAGGCGGCGCACGCCAAGCGAGGGAGATTGTCTGGAATTCATCCGCTATCTCGCGGAATCAAGAAACGCTTTCCAGTTCTCAAAGAGCCGCGCCACGTTCTGCTCATGTGAATGCGCTGCGGGATCATAGCCACCAGAAGCTGGCATGTACCTTACAAAGCCTTCCACAGACTCCGGATAGTCAAAATCAGCGTAGATCTTCTCGACCTCTCCGAGCGGATCAGCAACCACATCGCGCTTGGCATAAAGATCCGCGAGGAGTGCAACAAGCCACCTTCTGGAGACTTCATCTTCGTTTAGATTTTCATCGAGTACCGTCAGCTGTGTAGCTACTCTGTTGCGTTCCTCAGGAGAAACGCTTTCCAGTCTTTGAATCAGGGAATTCAGATTGAATTCCCCCTTCAGCTCCTTCTGCCCGGACTCGCATTGTTTCACCACCTCAAAGTCGATCAAATGGCGCCCCATTGCCCACGCCACCTCGGTCTGACTCCAGGGCCCGTAGGGTTGAATACAATCATACGTTCTCATATAGACACTCATCTCTTGTTTGGTATTCCGTTCATGCTGCCACCTTCTACAAATCTTTGATGGGTCAAGTCGCCAGCTTTGTCTACTATGTATTCAAAACGACCGGCCTTTCCATTGAGTTCACCGGGGAGCTGAGTCAGAGTGCGAACCACGCCGTCGCCTCCTGTCAATGGAGTATGAACACCTGCTTCTGCAGCGGTCTCTCGCATAAAGGTCGCTGAATTGTGCCCAGCGTCCGCTTTGAGTGCACTTCCCACAGGCCGGGAATTCAAAAGTGCCCGACCTTCTGCACTCAGAGCTTTGGATGCCGCCACACCTGCTCCACCGGCACCTGTAACTCCTGCGATATCAGCAGCGATACTGGTAGCTGCCGATACGACACTTGGATTGGCCATTGCAACCATGCCAGCTTCGATCAGCACTGGGGCAGCCATTGCCGCTGTAACAGCGATTGCGGCCGGTCTCATCGGCTCGTATACGGCGCCATTTCCGGCAGCAATATCCCTCCGATGCTGCTCAACGAATCGCTCTGCGGCCTGCCTTCCATCCGCATCGACGAACCTGTACGGATTCCCGTTCGCGTATCGATACCGATTGAACTGCTCAACTGGCATTTGCTGAGCGGTGACTGGGTCTACCGACAAAAACACACCCAATTGTGGATCCATGTAGCGGTGACTGGGTCTACCGACAAAAACACACCCAATTGTGGATCCATGTAGCGCTGTTGCATGTAGCTCAGCCCTGTGGCCGAGTCGCTCACATGTCCGGCGTACCCAGGTCCATCCGTGACCTGACCGCCTACCACGGCCCCGTAGGGCTCGTAGTCATATCGCTTGATGACGTTGCCGTTGGCATCGCTTTCGGCCACAACCGAGCCGAGGGCATCAGTGTGAATGTATGTGATCGTTGTCTGGGCGATTGCGGATGGTGACAGGCCAAGGCCCATCAGCAGCACGCAGCACAGCCAGGCGCCTATGGCACCAAGCTTGCGAGTTCGATCTTCAGATCCCCCGAAGCGGGTCGACACACCGCCTGCAGTTCCCCGAACCTACGCATCATTCCAATCCATGAAAGAGCCTTGAAGCAAGGCTTGGCATTCATAGCACAGGAAGGCAGTCATCGGAGTCCAACTCCAGGACTGAGGCCAGAGGGACCATCCTGAATTGGACCAGGCCCTCGGCTATAAACCTCGCGAGGGATTGAACGGCTACTGGAAGCGCATGATTGCCCGCCATGGGCTGGTACTACTGAGGCAACCGATCAGCGGCCCGCATTACCAACAGCCATGCCGGTCAAACGAAAAGCCCCGACCAACGCCGGGGCTTTTCATCAGGACGGGGGCCGGAAAAAGGAACCGAACCAAAGATCTATGCCTTACGCGGTGAACAGCGCCTTCATCTTCTTCAGCGCGTTCGCTTCAACCTGGCGGATACGCTCGGCCGACACGCCGTATTCGTCAGCCAGTTCCTGCAGGGTCACCTTGCTGTCCGCATCCAGCCAGCGGCGGCGGATGATGTCGCGCGAGCGCGCATCCAGCTCGGCCAGGCCTTCGCGCAGCAGCTGCATCTGGTTGTCTTCGCTGTCGGCACGTTCGTAGGCCATCGACGGGTCTTCGTCGTTGGCGACCAGGAACGCGGCCGGCGACGGCGGCGCGTGCTCGTTGTCCTCATCGGTCGGCGCATCGAAACCGATATCGCGACCTGACAGGCGCGACTCCATTTCCATGACCTCGCGCTCGGACACGTTCAGGTCCTTGGCCACCGCGCTCACTTCAGCCGCGTTCATCCAGCCCAGGCGCGTCTTCGACTTGCGCAGGTTGAAGAACAGCTTGCGCTGCGCCTTGGTGGTGGCGACCTTCACGATGCGCCAGTTCTTCAGGATGAACTCGTGCATCTCGGCACGGATCCAGTGCACGGCGAAGGAGACCAGGCGCACGCCCATGTCCGGGTCGAAGCGCTTGACCGCCTTCATCAGGCCGATGTTGCCTTCCTGGATCAGGTCACCCAGGGCAAGGCCGTAGCCGTTGTAACCGCGGGCCACGTGCACCACGAAGCGCAGGTGCGAATGCACCAGCTCGCGGGCGGCGTCCAGATCGTTGCCGTCGCGGAAGCGACGGGCCAGGTCCTGTTCGTCATCGACCGACAGCACCGGGATCTGGTGCACGGCACCGATGTAGGCGTCCAGCGAACCGAGCGCACTGGGAATCGGGAGATTGTTTGCCACAAGGGCAGTAGAGGTGTTCTGGCTCATAGGCACCCATCTTAGCAGTCCGGCATTTGGACTGCTAAAGGAGGAAAAAGTTCCAGCGTCCCATTGATGCAACACTGGTCCCAAACAGAGCCCTACCGTAGCGCGATTTGATGACAGTGGCGAGCATGCTTTTCGGGATTCACAATCCCTTGAAATTCAAGCAATTACCTACTGGAAACCGGCCGATTCCGGTCAAGCGGAGCTGAACGGGCCGTTCTTGAGGCCCATTCAGGCCAGAAGACGTTGCCGGGTGTTCAGGCCCGAAGGCTGAGGGCCGCACCTTTACTACTAAGAAACCCGTTGACAGCCATCCGGCGACATGCTCCGATGCATCAACTAATTCATACGTAGAAGCGCATGGCCCGCCCTGTCTCGCAGAATCCCACCCCCGCCGAGCAGGCCATCCTCGACATCCTCTGGGACAAGGGCGAAGCGTCCGTCCGCGATGTGGCGGATGTGCTCGGCGAACACAAGCCGGTCGCGTACACCACGGTGCTGACCATGTTCAACGTGCTGGCGAAGAAGGGCTTTGTCAGTCATCGCCAGGAAGGTCGCGCCTACATCTATCACGCCACGCTCAGCCGCGAGCAGGCCCGCCGGCAAGCGCTCGACCATCTGCTGCATCAGTTCTTCGACGGCTCACCGAACGTGTTGGCACAGCACCTGGTGGACGAACGCGAAATCGACCGCAACGAACTGCAGGCACTGCAGCAGCGCATCAGCGATGCCAGGGCCGGGAGGAAGGAATGAACCTCATCGACATGGCGATGGCACTGGGCCTTCGGCAGTTGCTGTTGTCTGCCGTTGTGCTGCTGCCCGCGCTGTGGCTGGCACGGCGGCGGGCCCTCAGTGCCGAACAGCGTTCCTGGCTGCTGACCGCCGCGATGGCAGCGGCCCTGCTGTTGCCGCTCAGCGCCTTCCTGCCGGGCT
Organism: Stenotrophomonas sp. GD04054; assembly: GCF_029836955.1. NCBI lineage: Bacteria > Pseudomonadati > Pseudomonadota > Gammaproteobacteria > Lysobacterales > Lysobacteraceae > Stenotrophomonas > Stenotrophomonas sp. GD04054. The sequence goes on from NZ_JAOECR010000048.1 coordinate 13,577, forward strand.
GGTCGACCACCCTGCCTGCACCGGCACCGCCCGCCGCCGCGTTCCACCCCCTGCCCGGCGAAGGCGCAACGGCGGGAGAAGCCATCTTCGAAGCCGGACGGCAGCCCGACATCTATTACGTTGAACTGCCGAAGACCGTGCCGACACTGCTTGCAATGCTGTGGCTGCTGGGCACCCTGTGGCTGGGCATGCGCTTGCTGGACGCGCTGCTGCACGCACGCCGGCTGCGGCGGTTGGCGCAACCGGCATCCGCCGGACTGCGCGCGGTCCTGGCCGACATCGTGCCCGACCACGTGACGATCGCCACCTGCGCCGTCGACGGGCCGATGGTCGTCGGCCTGTGGCGCCCGACGATCCTGCTGCCGCGCCCGCTGCTGGCCCGCCTGGACAACAGCGTGCTGCGCGACATCGTCCGCCACGAGATTGCACACCTGCAGCGCCGTGACCTGTGGACAAGCACGCTGCTGCGGGCGGGAACAGCACTGTTCTGGTGGAACCCGCTGCTGCACGTTGCCCAGGCACGCCTGGCGGTACTGCGCGAGATGGCCTGTGATGCACGCGCTGCGATGCAGGCACGCGAACCGCTGGACTATGCAGGTTCGCTGCTGGCCAGCGTCGAACAGCTGCAGGCCCTGCGCGAGGAGGCACCCACGCTGGCGCTGGGCATGTTCAGTGCACGCAGCCAGCTGGCGCAGCGCATCGATCAGCTGGTGGACGCCACGCCCCACGCCCCCCGGCGCCACAGCCTGCTGGTGCTGGGCCTGCTGCTTCTACTGGCCTGCGCCGGCACCGCGGTGGCTGTCTCACCACGGCTCGCCCCATCGCCGGCTGCCAGCACCTCCGATACGCGCGTCAACACTCTGCTCCAGGCCGCCAGCACGCATGACGTCGCGCAGGTCCACGCGTTGGCGGTGGCGGGCGTCGATCTCGATGCGCGCGTGCTCGGCGATGGCACGGCGCTGATCCAGGCCATCCGCGCACGCGATCCGGTGATGGTCGACGCCCTGCTGCAGCTGGGAGCCGACCCTGATCGCGCTGCGCTGGGCGAAGGCAATCCGTTGATCGTCGCCTCCGCGCTGGGCCTGCAACCCATCGTCGAGCAGCTGGTGCAGGCCGGTGCAGACGTCAACCGGGTCGTGACCTATGACGAGACGCCGCTGATCAATGCCTCGCGCGAAGGGCACCTGGTCACCGTGCAGTACCTGCTCGCGCACGGCGCCGATATCAACCTGGGGGTGGAAGCCGACGGCTGGCTGGGCCGCTGGCGGACACCGTTGAACCAGGCCGGCACCGCGGCCGTACGCGATTACCTGCTGACGCAGGGCGCCCGCCGCGAACGACGCTGACTCCGCCGCCGCATCGCCTTCTGCGCTGCGGCGGCAACCTGTTCCACCCGCAACGATCGGACGCGGCAGGCGTGCGTGGCAACGCCTGCGCCGATCCCAACCCTCTTCCACTCCCGCAAGGATGTCGATGATGAACCGCCTGTTGCTGTGTTCGCTGCTGGTCTGCCTGACCCCGTTCCACGTGATGGCCACTGACGCCAGCGCAGAAGACGCTGCGCGCTTTGCCCAGGCAATGGCCCATGGCCTGCGCCCCAGCACCGCGCAGCTGGGCGCGGCGCTGCCGCAGTGGTCGATCGAGGAACGCCTTGCCCATTACAAGGTGCCGGGTGCCGCCGTTGCGGTGATCCGCGATGGCAAGGTGGTGTACGCCGCCGGATACGGCCTGCGCCAGGCGGGCACGCACGACGCGGTGGATGCCGATACCGTGTTCTCGGTGGGCTCGGTCAGCAAGATGGGCGCTGCGGCGACCACCCTGAAGCTGGTTGCTGCCGGCAAGGTCTCGCTGGAGGAGAACATCGATCCACGCCTGCGCCGCTGGCATGTGCCTGCCGATGCGCAGGGACTGCACCCGCCGATCAACCTGCGCATGCTGCTCTCGCACACCGCCGGCTTCAATGTGCATGGCTTCCAGGACTACCAGCCCGCCGAACGCTTGCCGACCTTGCTGCAGACACTGGATGGACTGGCGCCTGCAAAGAATGAACCGATACGCCTGATCCACGCGCCCGGCCAGCAGGTCGACTATTCCGGTGGCGGCTACACGGTGGTGCAGCTGGCGATCGAAGACCTGACGGGCAGAGCATTCGCCGACGTCGCACGTCGCGAGGTGTTCGCGCCACTGGGCATGTCCCGCAGCACGTACCAGAGCCCCTTGCCTGCCGGCTACGGCAACGTTGCCCATGCGCACGACAACAAAGGCCTGCCGGAGGCCCTGCCACGCGGCTGGCAGAGCTTTCCGGAACAGGCGGCGTCCGGGCTGTGGACCAGCGCCAACGACATGGGCCTGTTCGTCGCGGCCCTGCTGCGCAGCATCCGCACCAAGGATGGATGGCTGCCGCAGTCATTGGCCCTGCAGATGGTCAGCGAAGTGGCGCCGGCCGGTCGTGGCCTGGGACCGGAGCTCGCCGGCAACGGCGCCAGTCGCCGCTTCTTCCACAATGGCAGCAATGACAGCTATCACGCCGGCATCGAAGGCTACCCGGAGAGCGGCGATGGATTCGTCATCCTGACCAATGGCGACAACGGCCCCGCACTGCGCGGGGAAATCCGCAATGCCCTTTCCGACGCACTCGGCCACAATGCCAAACCAGTCATCCGCACGCTTGACCCGGCGCTTCTGCGCGACAGCTACCCAGGTTTCAGCGGCCACTTCGTACTCGATGGCGCGCTGCCGATGGACGTCCGCGGCGGTCTCGCTGACTGGTTCGAAGCCACGACGTTGGACGTACAGGCAGGCCAAGCGGGACTGGAACTGCGCCTTCCAGGACGGGGCAAGGCCGTCATGCTCCAGGCACTGACCCCTGTTCGCTTCCTCGCCGGCAGCGTAGGTGCGGAGCTGCTGTTCCACCGTGGTGGCGACGGCACGGTCCAAGCCCTCAGCGTGATTGCCGAAGGCGCGCGTGCCTACTATCGGCGCGCGGATATCGCGCCAGCAGCGGGCCATTGATCCATCGCTGGCGGCGCCGGGCTACTGCCCGGCCCGCTCAGAGCGCCGAACGCGGCGGCAGCGACCAGTCGATCGGGGCCTGGCCGCGGCGCTGCAGGTACTCGTTGGCCATCGAGAAATGCTGGCAGCCCAGGAAGCCGCGGTGGGCCGACAGCGGCGACGGGTGCGGCGACTTCAGCACACGGTGGCGGCGGGTGTCGATGACCTTGCCCTTCTTCTGCGCGTACGCGCCCCAGAGCATGAACACCAGGCCGTCGCGTTCGCGGTTGAGCACATCCACCACGTGGTCGGTGAAACCTTCCCAGCCACGCCCCTGGTGGGCACCGGCCTGGCCCTCTTCCACCGTCAGCACGGCATTGAGCAGCAGCACACCGCGCTGCGCCCACGGGATCAGGCAGCCATGGTCCGGACGCGGGATACCGAGATCGCTCTCGATCTCCTTGTAGATGTTCAGCAGCGACGGCGGCACCGGCACTCCGGGCGCCACCGAGAAGCTCAGCCCATGCGCCTGACCGCGGCCGTGGTACGGGTCCTGGCCGAGGATCACCACCTTCACCTGCTCGAACGGCGTGGCATCGAACGCAGCGAAGATCTGCGGGCCGGGCGGGAACACCGCCGCACCGCTGGCCTTGCGCTGGCGCAGGAAGCTGGACAGCTCGCGCATCTGCGGCTGCATCAGGTAATCGCCGACATGCTGCTTCCAGCTCGGCTCGAGCTGGATCGTCGGGGTGCCGGCTACTTCATCAATCATCACGCCACTTCATCGAATCAGGGGTCCATCGTTCAACCGGGCCAGGCGCAGCTGGAACAGCACCTTGGTGACCAGCAGGCGCTCTTCGATCGGCTTGAGCACCAGGTCGTTGGCACCGGACTGCAGCAGCCCGGTCTGGTTGTGCGGGTTGCCATCGCCGGTCATCACCAGCACCGGCAGGCGACGCTTGCCGTAGCCGAAGTCCACGCGCACGCGCTGCACCACGTCGCGACCGCTCAGTTCGCCCTTCAGGGTGACGTCGGTCAGCACCAGGTCGATGCGGTGGCGACTGCGGCCCAGCGACTCGGCAGTGAGCAGGGTGAACGCCTCTTCGGCGCTGACCACGTGCAGCACGTTCAACTGCTGGCGTTCCAGCATGCGCTTGGTAGCCTCGGCGACCACGCGGCTGTCCTCGATATAGAGGATGGTGGCGCCGGGAATGGTCTGCGGCTGCACGTAGCCGCGGATGAAGGTCGCCAGTGCCTCGTGGCCCAGCGCCTTGTCGAAATAGTCGGTGACGTACTCGGTGAAGCGGCGCTGCTCCAGATGCTGCTGGGCATCGCCGGAGACCACGATCACCGGCACATAGGCCTGGCCTGCGGCTTCGCGGACCATCCGCGCCAGTGCCAGGCCGTCGCCATCACGCAGGGTCAGCGAGGTGGTCACCAGATCCACCGGGCCCTGCGCCAGCGCCAGCTGCGCATCTTCGATGCTGTCGCAGCCGATCACTTCCACGCCCGGCAGGTCGCGCTGCAGGACGTCGGCGATCAGTTTGCGGACCAGCTTTGACCCATCGACCACCATCACCCGCGTCGCGGGCCCTTCAAGGTGCTTCAGCGCTTGCGGTTGCATGCCGGTCTCAGGTGTCGGTCGGGCGGGTCTGGCGAAGGAAATGGCCGGTCACCAGCCACGCGCCCAGCCAGCCCAGCAGCAGTGTGCCGAGCAGGACCAGGCTGCCATGCAGCAGGTCCAGGCCGTGCAGCACGAACGGGCTGCCGTAGCTGCGCGAGAGTTCGGCCAGCGGCACGCGCAAGGCGGCGCCGGCCGCAGCAATCAGGGCCAGCGCCACCGCGCCGGCACCCAGGCCATACCACGCGCCCAGGTACAGGAACGGGCGGCGGATGAAGCCATCACTGGCGCCGAGCAGCTGCAGCACGCCGATCTCTTCGCGGCGGGCCTGGATGTCCAGGCGCACGGTGTTGCCGACCACCAGCGCGGCGCCCACGCCGAGCAGCACCGACAGCACCTGCACCAGCCGCGCACCGAACGCCAGCCAGGCATCCAGGCGCTGGCGCCACAGCGCATCGTGCTGCACCAGGTCGGCCTCGGGCAGGCTTTCCAGCGCGCGCGCCAGGCGTGCGTCGTCCTTGCCCTGGCCCGGAGTGATCACCAGCAGCGAGGGCAGCGGGTTGTCGTTGAGTGCATCGATCGCCTCGCCGAGGCCGGCATCGCGCAGTTCCTGCAGGCCCTGCTCGGGCGTGCGCACGTTCACTTCGGCCACGTCATCGCGATCGCGCAGCTGGCCGGCCAGGCGCAGCGCGCCGGGACCATCGACGTTGCCCTTCAGGAACACGTTGATGTCGCGCGACTGCTGCACGCTGCCGGCGAACTGCTTGAGGTTGTCCAGCGCGATCGACAGGCCCAGCGGCAGGGCCAGCGCCAGCGCCATGACCATCACCGTCAGCAGGGTCGCCCACGGCTTGCGGCAGGCGCGGCCGAGGCTGAACACCACGCTGTGCACGTGGTGCTGGAACCAGACGCCCACACGCGACGGGGCGGCGGCTTCGCTGTTTTCGTTCTTCGCCATCGATTACTCCGCCAGGTCCTGCGGCGAGATGTCATCCACCAGCCGGCCGTGGTCAAGGATCAGCACGCGCTTGCGCATGCGGCGCAACAGCGGCAGGTCGTGACTGACCACCAGCACGCTGGTGCCGCGCGCGGGCAGCTCGGCGAACAGGGCCATGATCTCCGCCGCCAGGGTCGGGTCGAGGTTGCCGGTCGGCTCATCGGCCACCAGCAGCTTGGGCTCACCGACAATGGCGCGGGCGATGCCGACGCGCTGCTGCTCACCGGCCGACAGCTGCGAGGGCAGCGCCTTCTCGCGATGGCCCAGGCCCATCCGCTCCAGCACCGAGCGCACACGCTTGTTGATGTCGCTACGGCGGGTGCCGCGCAGGATCAGCGGCAGCGCCACGTTCTCGGCAATAGAGCGGTCCATCAGCAGGCGGTGGTCCTGGTAGACCGCGCCGACCGCGCGTCGATGGCGGGGCACGTCGCCACCGCGCACCTTCAGCAGGTTGCGCTCGTCGAACACCACCGCGCCGCGGCTGGGACGCTCGTCCAGGTGGATCAACTTGAGCAGGGTGCTCTTGCCCGCACCGGAATGGCCGGTGACGAACAGCATCTCGCCCGGCGCGACCTCGAAGCTGACATCGGTCAGCGCCTCGTGGCCACCGGCGTACTGTTTGCTGACATTGTCGAAGCGCAGGACACTCATGCCCCGATTATGCAGGAGCGGCGCGACGGATCGGTAGCGCCATCGGTAGTGCCGGCCGCTGGCCGGCAACCCACGAAGCTGCCGGCCAGCGGCCGGCACTACCCTGCCCCATGGGGCACCACCATCGGCCGATCAGCCACCCGACAGCATCCGGCGGATCTTGCGGCCGATGCGGGTCAGGAACGAATCGCCGGTATCAGCAGCCGTGCGCACCGGCTTGGCCACCACCTGCACCGGGGTGACCGGGCTGGCGCCATTGCCGGCGGCGTTCTGCACACCCTCGGCACCTTCGACCGGACGGCCGTGGCGACGACGACGGCGCTTGCGCGGCTTGTGCTCACCGTCCACCGCACCTTCCGGTGCGCCTTCAGCACGCGGCGGGCGCGGCGGACGCGGGGCCTGCGCGGCAGCGCCTTCGGCACCGGCGGCCGGGGCGGCAGCGCCCTGCTCGCCTTCCACGCGCGGCTTGCGCGGGCCACGCGAACGACGCTCGCCGCTGCGCTCACCGTCGCGGCCACCGCGGCCACCACCATTGCCGGAACGGCCGCCACTGCGGCCACCGCCACGGCGCTCTTCCTCGGCAGCGCGGGCTTCGCGCGCTTCGCGGAAGATCTGGCCGACGCTTTCGTTGTCCTCGCCTTCCTCGCCCGCAGCCGGGGCCGGGCGTTCCGGGCGCGGCAGCGGGGTCAGCAGTTCCTTGGTGACCGGCTCGGACGGAATCTTCTGCTCGATGTAGGCCTCGATGTCCGGCAGGCCCATCGCGTAGCGCTCGCAGGCGAAGCTGATCGCATCGCCCTCTTCGCCCAGGCGCGCGGTACGGCCGATGCGGTGCACGTAGTCTTCGGCGTCGAACGGCAGGTCGTAGTTGTAGACGTACTTGATGCCATCGATGTGCAGGCCACGCGCGGCCACGTCGGTGGCCACCAGGATTTCCAGCTGGCCCTTCTGGAAGCGGTTGAGCAGGCTCTCACGCTTCTTCTGCGGCACGTCGCCGGACAACACGCCGACGCGGTAGCCGGCCTTTTCCAGCGAACGGGCGACGCGTTCGACGAACACCTTGGTGTTGACGAAGACCATGGTGCGCGCGCCTTCGCTGCGCGACAGCAGGCCCAGCAGCAGCGGGATCTTCTCGTCGTCGGCCGGGAAGTAGATGCGCTGGCGCACTCGCGCGGCGGTGATGGTCTCGGCTTCAACCACCAGCTTCTGCGGTTCGTTCATGTGCTCGTAGGCCAGCTCCAGCACGCGGTGGCTGAGGGTGGCACTGAACAGCAGGGTCTGGCGGGTGGTGCGCTCGGGCATGCGGCGCAGCAGGAAGCGGATGTCCTTGATGAAGCCCAGGTCGAACATGCGGTCGGCTTCGTCCAGCACGCAGATCTCGCAGGCGTGCAGCGAGACCACCTTGTGCTGCTTCACGTAGTCGATCAGGCGGCCCGGGGTGGCGATGATCACGTCCACGCCCTGCTGCAGCAGTTCGCGCTGCTTGTCGTAATCCACGCCGCCGTAGACCAGGGCGAAACGCAGGCCCAGGTCGGAACCGAACTTCACTGCATCCTTGTGGATCTGGATGGCCAGTTCGCGGGTCGGGGCGAGGATCAGCGCGCGCGGATCCTCCGGCTTGCGGTCGGCCAGGGCCGGACGCGTCAGCAGGCGGTTCACGACAGCGACCAGGAAGGCCAGGGTCTTGCCGGTGCCGGTCTGGGCCTGGCCGGCAACATCACCACCGGGCAGCGCGACCGGCAGGGTCAGCGCCTGGATCGGGGTGCAGCGGGTGAATCCGGCTCCTTCAAGGCCGGCCTGCAGGGCCGGATGCAGCTCGAAGGAGGAGAAGGTCAAATCGGTCAGCGGTTTGTCGCTCATGAGTCCGTCTTGGTATGGCCGCCGGCCCGTGGGGCAGCTGGCACTTCATCGTCTAGGGGCACCGTCGCAAACTGCGGCCCCTGCGGCGGGTTGGCAGGCTGGGACCACCCGGTCCGCGCGCCGCACAATGCCCCAGTTTAACGCACTCGGGCCGGCAAACCGGAATGAGCTGTCTCATAAAGTCAAGAGACGGCACCCTTCACCCAGCCACACCGGACTTGAACGGCCCTGCCAGGGCCGCTGGTGTCGCCCGCTGCCAGCCCCATGTACAGGAAGACAGTGAAATCCGACACATACCAGGCATCGAAGCGATCACGATACGCTGGGTTCCAGCCGGCGCCTGTCCCCGCCCTGCGATAGGGGTACACTGCCGGCCGTGAGCGTCCAGGCATCCCGCCGAACGCACCGCGGCAGTGCGCCGCGAGGCAACGACGAGGGTCGCGCCACCGGGCATGGCCCAGTTCACCCACCTCCGGCATGGCCGGGTGCAATCCAAGACGAGAAACCAAGATGAGCGACAAGGTTGTACATGTCGGCGACGCCGACTTTGATAGCGCAGTGCTGAATTCCAAGGAACCGGTGCTGGTCGATTTCTGGGCCGAGTGGTGTGGCCCGTGCAAGATGATCGCCCCGGCGCTGGACGAACTGGCCGATGCCTACCAGGGCCGCGCCAAGATCGCCAAGGTCAACGTCGACCACAACCGTGCGCTGGCCGCCAAGTACCACGTGCGTTCGATTCCGTACCTGGTCGTGTTCAAGGACGGCGAGAAGGTCGGCGAGCAGATCGGTGCGGTGGGCAAGGCCCAGCTGGCCGGCCTGCTGGACAAGGCCCTGGCCTGATCCTGCTGTTCTCCGGCAGCCGCCGACCGCGGCTGCCGGCGGGCGCCCCGCGCCCATGATGAATGTTGTTCCCGGCGACCCTTGCGTGGCGCCGCAGGCCGATGATAGTGTCGGCATATCCGGCCGCGTTCGCGTGCCGCACCCTCTGGACGCAATTTCTTCCAGACCCATTCCCAACGTTCGCCGCCCCAGCCGGGCGCTCGCACCTTCAAGCGAGGAATAACGCTCTTGTCCGATAACACTTCCGAAACCGGCAGCGCCGATGCGCCCGCCGAAAAGCGCGTGCGCAAGCCCCGCGTGAGCAAGGCCGCCGCTCCGGCAGCCGCCGAAACCAGCGCCGCGCCGGCGCAGCCGACCCTGCCGCTGGCCGCCGCGCCCGAGGCACCGGCTGCTGCCCCTGCACCGAGCGCGCCCGCCGCCGAGGCCCCCGCCAGCAGTGGCGGTGGCGAAGGCGGTGAGGGTCGCGAATCCGGCCAGCCGCGCCAGCAGAACCACCAGGGGGGCGGCCAGAACCAGGGCCAGAACCCGTACAACCAGAACGGCCAGCAGGGCCAGGGGCAAGGTCAGGGCAACCGCCGTGACCGCTTCCGCAACCGCCGCGACCGTGACCGCAACAACCGCTTCCGCGACGATGGCCTGCCCAACGACGGCGGCGAGCAGCAGCCGTTCGTGCCGCGCCCGCACGCCAACGTACCCGAAGGCTTCCCGGTCTACTCGCTGAGCGACCTCAAGCGCATGCCGGCACAGAAGCTGCTGGAAATCGCCGAGCAGCTGCAGATCTCCGAAGGCGTGGCCCGTGCCCGCAAGCAGGACGTGATCTTCGCCCTGCTGAAGGTGCTGACCCGCCACGGTGACGGCGTCGCCGCCGATGGCGTGCTGGAAATCCTGCCGGACGGCTTCGGCTTCCTGCGCGCGGCTGAAGCCAGCTACCTGGCCGGCCCGGACGACACCTACATCTCGCCCAGCCAGATCCGCCGCTTCAACCTGCGCACCGGCGACCATATCTCCGGCCGCATCCGCTTCCCGAAGGACGGCGAGCGCTACTTCGCGCTGAACATCGTCGACACCATCAACGGCGAGCCGATCGAAGCGTCGAAGAACAAGGTGCTGTTCGAGAACCTGACCGCACTGTTCCCGCGCCGCCGCTTCACCCTGGAGCGCGGCAACGGTTCGTCGGAAGACATCACCGGCCGCATCCTCGACCTGATGGCCCCGCAGGGCAAGGGCCAGCGCTCGCTCATCGTGTCGCAGCCGAAGGCCGGCAAGACCATGATGATGCAGCAGGTCGCCACCGCCATCACCACCAACCATCCGGACGTGCACCTGATCGTGCTGCTGATCGACGAGCGCCCGGAAGAAGTGACCGAAATGCAGCGCACCGTGCGCGGCGAGGTCATCAGCTCGACCTTCGACGAGCCGGCCGCGCGCCACGTGCAGGTGGCCGAAATGGTCATCGAGCGCGCCAAGCGCCTGGTCGAGCACAAGAAGGACGTGGTGATCCTGCTCGACTCGATCACCCGCCTGGCCCGCGCCTACAACAACGTGGTGCCGAGCTCGGGCAAGGTGCTGACCGGTGGTGTGGACGCCAACGCCCTGCACCGCCCGAAGCGCTTCTTCGGTGCCGCGCGCAACGTGGAAGAAGGCGGCAGCCTGACCATCATCGCCACCGCGCTGGTCGACACCGGCTCGAAGATGGACGAGGTGATCTACGAAGAGTTCAAGGGCACCGGCAACAGCGAAGTGCACCTGAGCCGCCGTATCGCTGAAAAGCGCGTGTTCCCGGCCATCGACATCAACCGTTCCGGCACCCGCCGCGAAGACCTGCTGATCGAACCGGAGCTGCTGCAGAAGATCTGGATCCTGCGCAAGCTGCTGCATCCGATGGATGAAATGGCCGCGATGGAGTTCCTGCTGGACAAGATGAAGAACACCAAGTCCAACGACGAGTTCTTCGGTTCGATGAAGCGCTGATCCCTGGCGCTGCATCAGAAGAAACCTGCCGCTCGCTGCGGCAGGTTTTTTTTTGCCTGCAGGGCGACGCACTTCACTTCGCTGGCGCCCGCTTTTGGCGATAATCCGCGCGATACCCTGCCCGGCCCCCGTGGGCCCGGCCACCGATTCCCGCTGTCGCCCCTTCCGGAGAACCGGTCGGGTCCAGCCTCCTGCCGGATCCGTCGACGCATGCGAACGCTGTCTCCCCGCCTCAACCTGGGCAAGCTGATCCTCGCCCTGGCCCTGCTCAGCGCCATCATCGCGCTGGCCAACACCCTGCTGGCCAGCTACCGGGTGCAGCGCGACCAGCTGGTCGGCAATACCCTGGAAGCCAACCGCGTCTACGCCACCAAGCTGGCCGAGACCACCCAGAACTTCCTGCTGGCCGCGCAGCAGCAGCTGGCCTATGCCGCGACCCGCCTGGGCGAGGACGACCTTGATCCGAAGCAGGCCCAGGATGAAGCCAGCCGCCTGCAGCTGCAGTCCAGCAGCTTCAACTCCTCACTGGTGGTGGACGCCGACGGCCTGGTGATCGCCACCTCGCCGCAGACCCTGCAGCTGCAGGGTGAGGTGCTGCACAGTGTCGGCAACAACGCGGCACTGGCGGCGCGCCAGCCGATGATCAGCGACCCGTACCAGTCGGCCACCGGCAAGCTGCTGGTGTCGCTGTCGCACCCGATCTTCGACCGCCAGGGCCGCTATCGCGGCTATGTCAGCGGCACCCTGTACCTGCGCCAGCGCAGTGCACTGCACACGCTGCTGGGCAAGCACTACTACCGCGACGGTTCCTACCTGTACGTGGTGGACCGCAATGGCCGCCTGCTGTACCACGCCGATGGCAAGCGGGTGGGTGACTACGTGGTCGGCAACCCGGCGGTGAAGGCCGTGGTGCGCGGAGAACGGGGCGCACAGCAGGTACGCAACAACCGCGGCGTGTCGATGCTGGCCGGCTATGCACCGGTGGCGGCCACCGGCTGGGGCATCATCGCGCAGCGCCCGACCGAGGCCACCCTGCAGCCGCTGTCGCGGTTGATGACCGCAGTGATCTGGAATGCGATTCCACTCGGCCTGCTGTCGCTGCTGGTCACCTGGTGGTTCGCGCGCCGCATTTCGATGCCGCTGTGGCAACTGGCGCGCAACGTGCAGGGCGGCGAGGACACCGGCAACGCGATCAACCACGTCAGCGGCATCCGCGCCTGGTACTTCGAGGTCGCCCAGCTCAAACAGGCGGTGCTGCACAGCTTCAATGCGCTGCAGGATCGTATCGGCACGCTCAACCGTGCCAGCCGCACCGACCCGCTGACCGGCCTGCTCAACCGCCGCGGGCTGCAGCAGGCGCTGGACGCGCTGCAGGTGCAGGGCATTCCGTTCGCGATCCTGGCGCTGGACATCGATCGCTTCAAGTCGATCAACGACAGTTACGGGCATGACGTCGGCGACAACGCCATCGTCCACATCGCCGACCAGATGCGCCGCTACTCGCGCGACAGCGACATCCTCTGCCGCGCCGGCGGCGAGGAATTCCTGCTGCTGCTGCCGGGCATCAGTACTGAATCGGCCCGCCAGGCCGGTGAACGCCTGCGCCAGCACATCGCCGACCATCCGTTCGAACCGGTCGGCACCATCACCGTATCGCTGGGCGTAGCCCACTTCCCCAGCTTCCATGTCGACGCAGAACAGGCGCTGCGGCTGGCCGACAAGGCGCTGTACATGGCCAAGGAACAGGGCCGCAACCGGGTGGTGGTCTACCCGTACGCCGACTGACGCGGAGCCGGGCTGCCCGGCTCCGCAGCGGGTCTCAGCCCTGCGCCAGCGGGGTCAGCAGGCGCAGGCCGCGCTTGGCGCCGTCCACCATGTAGACGCCGCCTTCCGGCAGCAGATCGCTGCCGACCTGCTCGACCGGGTCCGCCTCGCGCCACGGGACGGTCTGCCGCGGCCCCGGAATGAAGGCGCGCCAGCGGCCATAGCGTTCCGCCACTGCATTGGGATCGTTGTTCAGGGCGAAGTTCACCGGGATGCGAACCGTCCAGCTGTCCCGGGTGCTGTCCTCGCCGGTGGTCGGCGGCTTGAAGGTCCACGTGCGGGCGGTGCTGACACTGGCTCTGGCCAGGATGTCACGCATCTTCGCCAGGGTCCGCTCAGGTGCGACCACGGCCATGTTCACCTGCTCGGCGGCCACATCGGCCACCGTTCCGTCACGGGCCACCTTGACCAACAGCAGCACCTCACCCTGGCCACCGTTACGGTAGGCCGCTTCCGGGTAGCGCGGCGGCGTCATGTGCAGCTGGGTCACCGAATCGGTAGCCTTCGGATCGTACTCGCTGAAGTCGACACTGGTCATGCTGATTTCATAACCGCCATCGGCCGCAGCCTTGCCGCGCAGGCGAACGCGCAAAGGGGCCCGCGTGGCCACTGCCTGGCCATCGCGCAGCGTGGGCTCGAAGCGCCAGCCACCGATGGTACCTTCCACGAAGGAGGCGATGCTCGGGGCCACCATGGCTTTCTGGTCCAGCACCAGCGAACGGACCGCGCCCTCCGGCGTGACCTCGATATGACCGGACAGCACCATGCTCATTTCCGCAGTCGCACGTACAGCACGTGCGGTCTGCGCAGTTGCATCGCCTGCAAGCAGGGGGGCGCCGGCACCTACGGCCAACGCGAGGGCGAGAAACAGTGGGGAACGCATCATTGCCGGATCCTTGGTGATGAACGGCGAGCCTATCCCAGTCCCAGCCGCCATGACAGCCGGTTCACGCCAGCCGGTGTGCGCCCGCGTAGGGCGGCGTGTCCGGATAATCACCCCGGGCGAAGCGTTCCTGCAGGCCCTGCCACCAGCCCGGGTCGAACAGGTGCCGGTAGTGCTCGCGCACGGCTGCCAGCTCCGCAGCAGGCAGGCCCATGAACGGACCGAAGCGCTCGGGAAACACGTCGCGCGGGCCGACATGGAACCAGGGCTCGTCGGCCATCGCTTCCTCCGGCGTGCGTGGCTGCGGCCAGGCGCGGAACACGCAGTCGCTGACCAGGCACAGCTCGTCATAGTCATAGAACACGGCCCGGCCGTGCCGTGACACACCGAAGTTCTTCGGCAGCATGTCGCCGGGGAAGATGTTGTTGCGCGCCATGTCGGTGATCGCCTGCGCGTAGTCGAGCACCGCCGCACGCACCGCCTCGCCGGACTGCTCGCGCAGGTACAGATTCAAAGGACGGAAACGACGTTGCACATAGCACAGTGCGACTTCGACCTCGTCGCCATCGACACGTACGCTCTGCGCGCACTGCTGCAGCAGCTCTTCCAGCAGGGCCGGCGCGAAGCGCTCGCGCGGGAAACGCAGGTGGCGATAAGGCTGCGCATCAAGCAGGCGGCCGACACGATCGAGATTGAACACCAGCGCGTACTTCTCTTCCACCTGCTGCCGCGACATTGCCTTGGGCCAGGCGAAACGGTCACGGATCAGCTTGAACACCAATGGATAACTGGGCAGGGTGAACACCGCCATGACCATGCCCGGCGTGCCTTCGGCATGCACCAGCCGTTCCTGCGGATGCTCGTTGAAGTGTCGGAAGAAGGTTCGGTAGCGCTCGGTCTTGCCCTGCTTGGCACGTCCCAGCACCGTGTAGATCTCGTCGATCGGCTTGCCCGGCAGCAGGCTGCGCAGGAACACCACCGCGTCGCCCACGGTGCCCAGGTCAGCCTGGAAGTAGCTGCGCGACACGCCAAACAGATGGGCGACATCACGGCGCCGGGTCAGCACCGCATCGGCACGCAGGCCGCGCGCATCGTTGACCAGGGCAATCACGCATGGCGAAAAGCGATGCTCGCCGAACACGCGGCCAACCAGGTAAGCGCGGCGCTCGCGGTAGAACACCGTGTCGAGCAGTTCGATGCTGCGTACCGGCGTGTCCCCCCAATGGGCAAGGTCGTCCTGCAGGCGCACGGCGATGGCCGCCGCACAACGCAGCTGGTGCGCATAGGGGATGTCGAAGCGGTAGTCGGCCAGCACGCGTTGCAGGGCCTCCACCGGCCGCGTCGGGGAGACCGCGTAGGTATGCCGCGCGACAGGATGGGTGATTGCATCGGAGGGCTCGACGTCGAAAGCAATGAATTCCAGCGCCGGGTCCACGCCCCGGGTAGCGAACAGGCGCCGCGACAGCGTGTTGTAGAAGGTCTTGTACAGCTCGGCGTCGATCAGGCCCTGCAGCAGCGCGCTGTACTGCGCGTGCACCTGCAGCCACAGCGCGCGCTCGCCGATCGCGTCATCGGCGAGGCGGCGCAACGCATCCATCTGCTCGGCGATGCACAGGTCGTACAGGGCGATGCGCTCGACCGCATCCTGTCGCGCACCAGCCCAATCGCGCTGCTCAAAGCGCTGCCGCGCCCGCGCGGTGATCGCCGCGAAGCGGGCATGGTACTGCTCGAAACCATCGCGGATGGCACCGGCGATACGCGGCGCCAGCTCGGCAACGATGTCAGGCGTGGACATGCAGGGCTCATCCGGGAGGACCGGCTTCACCATACGCTGGCGTGGGGTGGCTTGTGTAGAGTCGAGCCATGCTCGACTGCTTTTGGCCGAAGTCGAGCAAGCTCGACTCTACAACGCGCCGGTGGATCAGATCGCCAGTTCGGCCTCCACGTCCTGCACCTTGCGCCGCGCCAGCGCCAGGTTGGATTTGGTCCGGTCCAGCACGATGTAGAAGAACAGGCCCTTCTTCTTCGCCACCGGGCGCATGATGTGGTACGCCTTGCCCAGCGAGATCAGGATGTCCTCGATGCTGTCGTTGAGGTTCAGCGACGCGGCGGTCTTCATCTTGGCGCGGATCACTTCAGTGTTGCCTGCGGCGGCCACTTCCATGTCCATGCCGGCACCGGCTTCGCCCAGCAGCATGCCGCTTTCGTAGTCGACCAGCGCCACTGCCTGCGCGCCGTCGATGCCCATCAGTGCGTTCAACGATTCATTCAATCCAGCCACGTCGCACCCCTTGTCGATGTTGGTTCGAGCCCCTCGTTCCCCTGCGGCCGGGCTCACGATCCGCCGAGTTCGGCCAGGATCGCCTGGCCACATTCCCTGCTCTGCCACAGCACCTGGCCGATCACGCTGCGCTGGTCGCAGGCCGCCATCAGCAGCAGCGGTGCGCGCCCTTCGGCCTGGATCGCCAGCATCAGCACCTTGCCGCCCGCGGCTTCCAGCATCAGCGTCTGCAGATCGCCCAGCAGCAGTTCGCGGCCCACTGCCGCGGCCAGCGCCAGCATCGCGCTGGTCATCGCCGCCAGCCGCTCGCCGCGCCCTTCGGCACCGGCACTCACCAGCGCAAAACCATCGACGCTGGCCAGCACGACCGTGCGCACGCCTTCAACACGCTGCAGCAGATCCTGCAGCAAGGGCTGCAGGCGCTCTCGCTGGCCGGCATCGGGCAGTACCGCCATCTGCCCGTCAGCCATGCGCCGCCACCAGTGCGTGCGCTTCCATTTCGCTCATCAGTACATCCATCAGCAGCAGTCCCTGTTCGCGCTCACGGGCATCCACCGCCAGCAGCGGCAGCGGCTGGTCGTCAAGGCAGGCACGGGCGGCCCACTCATCCAGTGTGGCCTGCGGTGCCTGGTCCAGGTGGGTGACCGCCACCACCAGTGCCAAGGATGATGCGAACGGCTGCAGCACCTGCAGGTAGTCCTCCAGTTCGCTGGCCAGACCGGCGCGGCGCGCATCCAGCAGCAGCACCGCGCCACGCGCGCCCTGCAGCAGGATCGGCCACAGGAAATCGAAACGCTGCTGGCCGGGTGTGCCGTAGAGACGCAGGCGTTCGCCGTTGGGCAGGTCGATGTCTGCGTAGTCCAGCGCTACGGTGGTGGAGGCCTTGTCGGCGCCGAGGCGATCACTGTTGGCCACATCCGTGTCGACCACCGCGCCAACCGCGATGCTGCGTACCAGGGTCGACTTGCCGCTGCCCATGCCGCCCAGCACCACCACCTTGTGCTCACGCATTGCGTTCGCTCCCGCGCAGGTGCCGCCACAGGCGGGCAAGCAGGCCGTTGTCGGTGCGGGTGCCACCTGTCGCCATCAGCGGCGTCGCCGGTGCAGTCTGCAGCTGCGCGTAGCCGCACAGGTAGGCGGCATGGATGAAATCGCGTACCGCCGCAGCCGGCAAATCAAGCAGCATCACGCACTCGTCAACCGTGCACGCGCGCTTGAGCAGCAGCGAACACAGGCGGAAGCCATCATGGTCGTGGCCCAGTACGCGGAAGTCCGGCCAGCGCAGCAGCTTCACTGAAGCGCCACGCAGGCGTTCGTCCAATGCCTGCCAATGGCGGCTGCGCTGTGCCCACTGCCACAGCAGCGGTCGCAGTGGCTGGCGTGGCCGCTCACCGGCCAGCGCCTGCAGGCGTGCGGGTGTCAGCGCATCCAGTTGCAGGTGTTCGAAGGCATCGGCCAGACGCTCCACCAGCGCCGCAGCCGGTTCCTGCAGCAGCACGGCCTGGTCGTGCTCCAGATCCATCAGCAGCAGAGGCTCGCCCGCATCACTCAACAGTGCCTGCCCCTGTCGCAGCGGCAGCCGCTCGCGCAGCAGGCGGGTGATGGCGTGTGCACCATCGGCCAGACGGATCGGTGCGGGTGCGTGCATGGCCATGGGCTCCGGTGCCAACTGCATGCGGCGCAGCGCGCGGCCGATGGCACCATCGTCAAGCACGTCCTGGTGCCCATCACCGTCACGCAGCTGGCCGCCCAGGTCTTCGATCCAGCACTGCAGTCGCGGACGCTGCTGACGCATGCGCTGGGTCGCGTTGCGCAGCGCCGGCGTATCGCGGATGACCAGCAGATCGCAATCATCCAGGTCCTGGCTGCGGCGGATCTGGCCGTCCGGCAGGGCCGATGCCACGCGCAGCCGCTGCAGCAGGGCCTGCTCGCCCTGGATGTCGGTTCCCACTACCAGCACGCGTGCCATCCGTGTTCCCCGTGCGGCCACCTCCCCGGTGGCCTCGCGTCGCCAAGGCTAGGGCATCGCCAGCGGCAGCCGTCGTGATCGACTGCTCAGATCGAGGGCGGTTGCAGGCTGTCTCCTATCCGTTCTGCGACGGCCATCGCGGGCAAGTTTCATGCCCCTTTGACGGCATTCCGACAGCCGATGGATGTCACGGTTCTGGACCCGGGTAGATCCACGCCATGCGTGGATGAAGGGCCGCAGTAATCCTGGCCCAAAAAAAACCCGCGCCGAAGCGCGGGTTCCGGTGTCACGGCCGAGCGGCGATGGATCAGCCGCGCAGCTGCTCCAGCGCGGCGTTGAAGGTCGCGCTCGGGCGCATCGCCTTGCTGGCCTTGGCCACGTCCGGGCGGTAGTAGCCGCCGATGTCCACGGCCTTGCCCTGCACCGCGATCAGCTCGTCAACGATCTTCTGCTCGTTGTCGGTCAGCGCCTTGGCCAGCGGGGCGAAGCGTGCCTTCAGTGCGGCATCTTCGTCCTGCGCGGCCAGCGCCTGCGCCCAGTACAGCGCGATGTAGAAGTGGCTGCCACGGTTGTCGATGCCACCCAGCTTGCGCGACGGCGACTTGTCGTTGTCCAGGAACTGGCCGTTGGCTTCGTCCAGCGCCTTGGCCAGCACGCGGGCTGCGGCGTTGTCGTAGCGGTTGCCCAGGTGTTCCAGCGACGCGGCCAAGGCCAGGAATTCGCCCAGCGAATCCCAGCGCAGGTAGTCCTCTTCAACGAACTGCTGCACGTGCTTCGGGGCCGAACCACCGGCGCCGGTCTCGAACAGGCCGCCACCGGCCATCAGCGGCACGATCGACAGCATCTTGGCGCTGGTGCCCAGCTCCATGATCGGGAACAGGTCGGTCAGGTAGTCGCGCAGCACGTTGCCGGTCACCGAGATGGTGTCCTCGCCCTTGCGGATGCGGTCCAGCGAGAACGCGGTGGCTTCCACCGGCGGCAGGATGCGGATATCCAGGCCGCTGGTGTCGTGGTTCTTCAGGTACTGCTCGACCTTGGCGATGACCTGCGCGTCGTGGGCGCGGGCGGCATCGAGCCAGAACAAGGCCGGGGTGCTGCTCAGGCGGGCGCGTTCGACGGCCAGCTTGACCCAGTCCTGGATCGGCGCGTCCTTGGTCTGGCACATGCGCCAGATGTCACCGGCTTCCACGGCGTGCTCGAACACCACGGTGCCGGCATCGTCAGTGACCTTGACCACGCCATCAGCAGCGATCTGGAAGGTCTTGTCGTGCGAGCCGTACTCTTCGGCCTTCTGCGCCATCAGGCCGACGTTCGGCACCGAACCCATGGTGGCCGGGTCGAAGGCGCCGTGCGCCTTGCAGTCGTCGATGACGGCCTGGTACACACCGGCGTAGCAGCGATCCGGAATGACCGCCTTGGTGTCCTGCAGCTTGCCTTCGGCGTTCCACATCTTGCCGGAGTCGCGGATCATCGCCGGCATCGAGGCGTCGACGATCACGTCGCTCGGCACGTGCAGGTTGGTGATGCCCTTGTCCGAGTTGACCATGGCCACGCCCGGGCGCTGCGCGTACTCGGCAGCCAGGTCGGCTTCGATCGCCGCACGGGTGGCTTCAGGCAGCGACGGCAGGCGCGCAGCCAGGTCACCGATGCCGTTGTTGGCATCGAAACCCGCCTGCTTGAGCACGTCGGTGTGCTTGGCCAGCACGTCCTTGTAGAACTCGTTGACCGCCACGCCGAACATGATCGGATCGGAGACCTTCATCATGGTCGCCTTCAGGTGCAGCGAGAACAGCACGCCCTGGGCCTTGGCATCGGCGATCTGCTCGCCGATGAAGGCGGCCAGTGCCTTGCGGCTCATGACGGCGGCGTCGACGATCTCGCCGGCCTTCACCGCGGTCTTTTCCTTCAGCACGACGGTGCTGCCGTCCTTGCCGTGGAAGCTGATCTTCAGCGAACCGGCGTTGGCCAGGGTGGCCGACTTTTCGCTGCCGTAGAAATCACCGGCAGCCATGTGCGCGACGTGCGACTTCGAATCCGAGGCCCAGGCGCCCATGCGGTGCGGGTGCTTGCGCGCATAGTTCTTCACCGACAGCGGTGCGCGGCGGTCGGAGTTGCCTTCGCGCAGCACCGGGTTCACCGCGCTGCCCTTGACCTTGTCATAGCGCGCCTTGTAGTCGCGCTGCTGGTCGTCGGCCGGGGTTTCCGGGTAATCCGGCAGCGGATAGCCCTGGTCCTGCAGTTCCTTGATGGCCGCCTTCAGCTGCGGCACCGAAGCGGAGATGTTCGGCAGCTTGATGATGTTGGCGTCCGGGGTGGTCGCCAGCTGGCCCAGCTCGGCCAGGTCGTCGCTGACCTTCTGCGCGTCGCTCAGCAGTTCCGGGAACAGCGACAGGATGCGGCCGGACAGCGAGATGTCGCGGGTTTCCACCGCGATGCCGGCAGTGGAGGTATAGGCGTCGACGATCGGCAGCAGCGACTGGGTGGCCAGGAACGGTGCTTCGTCGGTCAGCGTGTAGAGGATCTTGGACATGGGGGACTTGGACTCTGTAGCAATGCTCAGGGGAAGGCCGGCGCCAGCGCCGGGCCACGTGCAACCGTGTCGCGCGCGAGGCCGGGCCCCGCGCTTTCCCCCGTCGCCGTCAGGGTGGGCGCGCGGCGGGGAAACCCCTGCATTGTCGCGTTTTCAGCCGCGCGGGGCAAAGCCGCGCCATACGCAGCGGTACTGCACCACTGTGTTGCGCCGCTGGCTCGCTTCCGGTCTGGAAGCTGAGGCTTGATGGCTAATTCGACTTCCCGCTCGTTGAGGCACGCATGACCCACTCCGACAATCGCGCCCCCCACTCGGCACGCCTTGGACAGGTCAATGTCTGTGAGCGCTTGCTTTGCTGGAAGTTGCAGATGCGGAATCCCCCAACGACGGCGGCCAGGCTGGCGAGTTCATCAGCCGTCGCTGCAGAGCCGCGGATGTGCAGCGAACCGGCACCAGACGATCCGGGTCGAACGTAGACGTCGTACCGGGTGGAACCTCCTTCCGCCCTTGCATACCCCGACACGACATATCCGCCGTCCGTGAAGCGCAGATCCGGCGTGCTTCCTGACGCAGGCTTTTCGGGGGCATCGCCCTCGTAGATCAAGGCGACTTCCCTACCTTCATACCTGATTCGGTGCAGACCAAAGTCAACGGGTGCCTCGTAGGTCACGGACATGCCTGTCGGCACGCGCAGGCAGGCACCGTACAGAAAGTGGTCGCAGCTGTAGCTCCACAGGCTAGATTCCTGGGCCCACGAGGTGAGCGGGCACAAGAAAGCGAAGAAAACCAAAATGCGTGCAAGCATCTCAACGCTCCCGTTTTTGAACCGCCGAATCGCCTTCCACAACTCCACCGATGGTATGGCTGTCAACCACACCGGGAACCCTATTCATGATTCCGTCGCCACGTGCAGGATTGGGCAGCCCCGTCGTCTTGTCATAAAGATCATCCACACCGCCAAGATGTGACACTTCATGAGGAACAACACCCTTGTCAAATCTATCCAGGACATTGATCTCGCCCTTCTTTCCGCCCAACTCCGCGAAACTCCGTCCGCTGCGGTGGGAGGTTTCCCGTTGACAAGCTTTATCTCATTACGGGCGGCCCGCGGAGTGCTTCCGAGTATCGCCCAATAAAAAAGGACGCAGCCTCGCGGCTGCGTCCATCGTGAGCCCTGCCGGGAGAGAGTCGGCAGGACTTACTTGACCTCGAACTCCTGCGGCGTTCCGGCCGCCTTGCCATCGACGGTGACTTCGGCGCGGTACTTGCCGGCCGGCCAGCCCTTTGCATTCTTGAAGGTGACGTTGGTGGTTTCCGCACCGCTGGTGTTCAGGGTGGCGTTCTGTTCGCCGGCCACCTGGCCGTCCTGGTAGGTCAGCTTCGCGCCAACGGTGACGTTGTTGGCGGCACCGTCGGTCTTGACCGAGACGATGACGTCATCCTTCGGTGCGAACAATGCCGTCGTTGCAACCGACTTGTCGGCGGCAGCGGTCTTGCCCACGGTGACCGCCGAAACGCTGACTGCAGCGGCTTCAGCCATCGGCGGCGGCGCGCCGGTCATCGGCGCCGGTGCCGGCTCGGCCGGAGCGGTTGCGGCGGGCGCGGCGTTGCTGTCGGTCGACTCTTCTTTCTTCTTGCAACCGACCAGGGCAACGCTGCCCAACAGGGCGGCAATCAGGGCGGTCTGGAGCGGGGTGGTCTTGATCATTCGGGGTTCCTCCCAGGGATTGTCGGACGGCGTTCGATCGCCGTTTACTTCGGCGGCAGTTTCAGGGTCTGGCCCGGGAAGATCTTGTCCGGGTCGTCAAGCACATCGCGATTGGCTTCGAAGATCTTCTTCCAGGCATTGGCGTCGCCCAGATGCTGCTTGGCGATCTTCGACAACGAGTCACCCTTCTGCACGATGTAGGTGCCGCCGCTGACGACGTCTGCGGTGCTGTCCACCGAAGCGCTGACGCCAGAGAAGTCCGCCTTCGGCACCTGCTCGGCGGTACTGTCGACGCTGCCACTGACGCCGGAGAAATCGGCTTTCTTCTCGGTACTCATCCACAACTCCCGTCTGCATGACTACGTGGTTCGCACGGTGCCATGGAGGTTGTTAAATGGGGATGGTGCAGATGTGAAGCCGCCCCCGGGGGCGGCTGAACAATCGGGAGAGACGGTGCCCGGTAGTGCCGGCCGCTGGCCGGCTTGCCCTGGCCCTGCACGCGGGTTCCCTGCGGTTGCCGGCCAGCGGCCGGCACTACCCGTAACCGCCTGCGGCGGTTATTGCCGCAGTTCGCGGTAGGTCGCGGCCGGGGCGGCGATGTCAGGGCTGGCGCGCCAGGGGTTGATGTCCAGGCCACCACGGCGGGTATAGCGGGCCTCCACTTCCAGCCACTGCGGCTGGCAGCGGGCGGACACTTCGCTGAAGATCCGCTCAACGCACTGCTCGTGGAACTCGGCGTGCTCGCGGTAGCTGACCAGGTAGCGCAGCAGGCCCGCGCGGTCGATCTTCGGCCCACGGTAACGCAGGCTGACCGTTGCCCAGTCCGGCTGGCCGGTGACCGGGCAGTTGGACTTCAGCAGCGACGAGACCAGGGTCTCCTCCACCACCTCGCCCGCGTCGGCAGTCAGAAAGTCCGCCTGCGGCGGGCCGTAGCAGTCGATCTCCACGTCCAGTCCGTCGATGGATTCACCGAGCGGCGTCTCACGCAGGCCCGGCAGGCCGAACTCGATCTGGACCGGCGCACCGGCGCAGGCAGACAGGTCGTCGACGATGCGCGCGCGCAGTGCCTCGGCGCTGTCGATACGGGTGCTGTTGAGGGAATTCAGGTACAGCTTGAACGACTTCGATTCGATCAGCCGCGGTGAGGTGCACGGCACCTGCACGGTGGCGACGGCGACCTGCGGCTTGCCACGCGTGTCGAGCCAGCTCAGCTCGAAGGCATGCCAGCGGTCATGGCCGACGAACGGCAACGCGGCGTCGTCGAGGCCGATCTCGGCGCGGGCACCGCTGCGGGGGATGGGAAACAGCAGGCCGGGATCGTACTGCGACGGGTAACTGACCTCGCGACCGAGGCTGGAATCCTGTGGGGTGTTCATGGGGGTCATTGTATCGCGCGGAAGGCGGGCCTTCGGCCGGGCCGGCCAACGGCGGAGCCCCTCCGTGGTGG
>NZ_JAOECR010000049.1:0-36494 GCF_029836955.1 Stenotrophomonas sp. GD04054
ATCAGATAAGGCTTGGCAGCCGCATCCATGCGGCTGACACCCCGCAATCCGACACCGCCCCACCTCTGACAGATTTCCGCGATCTGGTAAATCCACGCCATGCGTGGATGAAATCTGTCAGATATCGATAGTCAAATTGGGGTCAGAGCCCGTTGCGTAGCAACGGGATCCGACCCCGTGCCGTTCCGGCAGATCGCGGGAAACTGTCGAGGGCGGGGTGGGTCCGATGGCGGGAGTGTCCGCGGCATGGATGCCGCGGCCAAGCCCCCATGGATGGGTTTACGGCGTCTCCCACCACCGGACCCACTCCGCCATCCCGCAGGAAGCCAGCTTTCGCTGTTGATTCGGCCGGTGCCGTTGCCCCAGCTCGTAGCGGGTGCAGGGCGCAGCCCTGCCGAAAACCACCCTCAGCCGTCGCCCTGGATGCCGCCGGGGGCCTGCGCCGGGTCGCGCCAGCGGCGCACCGTGCGCTGGAAGAACAGGTTGTTCGGCAGCTGCAGCACCGTGCCCTCGTGGCCGTCGCCGGTTTCCTGCAGCGTGGTGTAGATCAGGTTCACGTCGATCACCCGGCCCTTCAGGCCCGGCTTCTCGCCGTTTTCCAGCACCTCGATGTAGTCGTGCAGGCGGAACGGGCGGGTGGTGAAGATCAGTAGCGTGCAGAAGATGTTGGACAGCACGCTCCACGCCGCGAAGAAGGCCACCGCGCCCACGGCTGCAAAGCCGGTGAACGCGGTCCACAGCACCGACGGCTTCGCGCCGAGCAGGCTGAGGATGTACAGCAGGGCACTGAAATAGACCACGAAACTGGTGATCCGGCGCGCGCCCATCACCATTTCCGGCGGCAGCGTGTAGTGCTCGGCAAAGCGGCGGATCAGGCGACGGGCGAGCACGCGCAGGAGCCATGCGACCAGCAGCACCAGTACGATCTGCAGGGCGACGCCGGCGTAGTTCAACCACGGGTGGGTCCAGGCGGGCAGGTGATCCTTCAGCGACAACATCATGGGGCGAAAACAGGCGGCGGGAACGGCCCCTGATGTTACCCGGCGCGTGCGGGGGATTCGACCGCCGGGTTCCAGGCCACGCACACCAGCTCCTGGCGGTGCTGCTGCAGGCAGGCGCGGCCATTGTCGGGACGCAGCTGCAGTGACAGGCCCAGCGCCTGCAGCAGGACACAGGCGGTGATCACCAGCAGGGCGGCGCAGGATGGGCTGGACATGGCAGGACTCCTGGACGGCAATTTCGCGAAGGACCTTTCATGGATGCAGCAGCCACCCAAAAGGTTGCATGCCATCGATCATCGATCGGCTCTAAACCTTTTCCCGGGTCGCCGCATCCAAGCGATATGCTCGACACCACCATGCCCGCGCCGCCTGCCGCCAACGACGCCGTCGATGAACCCGCCCTGGTGCGCGCGGCGGCCGCCGGTGATACCGCTGCCTATGAACTGCTGTACCGGCGCCACGCGCCCCGTGTATTCGCTGTGCTGTGGCGGCTGTGTGGCGGCCAGCAGGCACGCGCCGAGGACGCGCTGCAGGAAGCGTTCCTGCAGGCGTGGAAGGCGCTGCCGGGCTTCCGTTTCGAGAGCAGCCTGTCGACCTGGCTGCACCGGCTGGGCGTCAACGCGGCACTGATGGAGCTGCGCGGACGTGCAGGCGGGCAGGATCACGACAGCCTCGACGAAGTGGACGGAGGGTTGCAGGAGCTGGCAGTGCACGATCGTTGCGCCGGCACCGAACGCGACCTCGAACGGGCACTGTCGACACTGCCGCCACGGGCACGTGCGGTACTGGTACTGCACGACATCGAAGGCTGGAAACACCAGGAAATCGCCGAACAGCTGCAGATGGCCGTCGGCAGTTCCAAGGCACAGTTGCATCGTGCGCGCGGCCTGTTGCGCGCACGGCTGGGAGACATGACATGAGTACACACGACCACGATTCCGACCACGATCTGCTGGCCCGGCTGCGCGCGCTGCCGACCGAACGCGGCGTACCCACCGATGGCTGGGCACGCCTGTCGGCGCAGCTGCCGCCGCGTGAACCGCAGGCGGCACCTGCGCCGGGCGACAACGTGGTGGCCCTGCCGATCCGCTCGCGGCGCCGCTGGTGGATGCCGGTGGGGGCTGCACTGGCCGCCAGTCTTGCGCTGTACGCGGTGGCACCGTGGCGGCATGCACCACCGGATGCACCGCCGTTGTCTCCGCTGCAGTTGCAGGCGGCGGCAATGACCGAGCAGTACCGGCAGGCCGTAGCCTCGTTGCCCGATGGGCGTGCGGCGGAGTGGCAGCCGGCATTGCTCGAACTTGATGAGAGTGCGGCTCAGATCCGTGCAGCGATGGCGCAGGATCCGCGCGCCCCACACCTGCTTGGCCAGCTGAAGCGGACCTATTCGCTGCGGCT
Source organism: Stenotrophomonas sp. GD04054 (assembly GCF_029836955.1). Lineage (NCBI taxonomy): Bacteria > Pseudomonadati > Pseudomonadota > Gammaproteobacteria > Lysobacterales > Lysobacteraceae > Stenotrophomonas > Stenotrophomonas sp. GD04054. Next base: position 2,400 of record NZ_JAOECR010000049.1, read on the forward strand.
GGAACTGACCCGGCAGGCGGCACAAGCCGCCGCTGCTGGCCTGACGACCTGAAGGAGAACCCCCATGATCCGACCCTTGATTTTCTGCTGCGTGGCCCTGTTGCTGGTGCCGGCCGTGGCGCTGGCCGATACCCAGATCAATGAGCGCCACAATGTGGCCTCCGGCGGCCGTATCGAGCTGAGCAACGTGGCTGGCAAGGTGACCGTGCGCGGCTGGGATCGCAATGATGTACAGCTGACCGGCACTCTCAGCGATGGCCTGCAGCTGCGGCAGGAGAAGAGTGCCAACCGCGTGCGCTGGGAGATCGAGTATCCGAACCGCAACAACAATGGCGGCGCCACGCTGGTACTGAACGTGCCTCGTGCGGTCGAACTGCGGTTGAGCACCATCAGTGCCAACCAGGACATCGGCGGCATCGATGTGCGCCGCCTGCAGGCCGACTCGGTCAGCGGCAATCTCGTCGCCTCCGGCCGCAGTGGTGACAGCAAGCTCAACACGGTCAGCGGCGATGTCACTGCGCGTCTGCAGACGCCCCAGCTGGACGTGAACACGGTCAGTGGCCGCATCGAGGCGGGCGGCGGCGTGTCAGGTGATATCGGTGCGCAGACTGTATCGGGCCGGGTCGATGTCGACGCTGGACGCATCCAGCGGCTGGCGGTGGAGACGGTATCCGGTGGCATTGACCTGGCGGCGACCGGACTGGCACCGGGTGGCCGCATCAATGTCGAGTCGGTGAGTGCATCGGTCAACCTGCGCCTGCCGCGCACTGTGTCGGCACAGCTGTCGGTGAACAGCTTCAGTGGTTCGATCAACAGTGACGCCGGGCAGGTGGAGCGGCCGCGTTATGGGCCGGGCAGCCGACTGGACACACGACTGGGCGGCGGTGACGGTGACATCCGCATCGAGTCGCATTCGGGCAGTGTGCGGGTGCGCCTGGACCGCTGAACGCGATCCGGCAGGCCGCGGCGGCAGCGCCGCCGCGGTCGGTACTGGGTCAGCTGGCTTTCTTCAGCGCCCAGGTGGTGCCGAGGACTTCGATCTTGCCACCGGCCTTGCGGAACGCTGCCAGGTCCGAAGCGATCGAATCGCTGCTGACCACTGTGCTGGCGGCCGCGCCCTTGCGTTCGCTGCGGATGCTGTTGCTGGCCTTCGCGGGGGTCTTTGCCTTGCGGGGCATGGTTGCTCCTGTCAGGTGGAAGGGGAGGAAAGCGCCCAGGCATCGGCCTGGCGCAGGTAGTCCTGCCGCTCGCGGCGGCAGTCATCGCCGCCCATCGAAAACTGGCGGCAGATCGCCGGGCGCTGCGAATAGATCGTGCAGCGCAGGTGATAGGGATCGATCGCCGCGCACCAGCCTTCCTCGTTGCGCGCCATCACGGCACGGCCGTGGGTGTCGCGTGACAGGAACTGGCCGGGCACGTGGTCGCCGGGCTGCAGCAGCACGGGCAGCCGGCAACAGACCGCGTCACAACGGCGGCAGTCGATGGGTGCAGGTGCTGCGTCAGGTTGTAAGGCCACAGGGGCCTGGCGGGTGCCCAAAGCGGGTCTCGATGGCGGCTCAGGTGCTGCGCGGACCATGAACGAGCCAGGAAGGCATGGCCGCTAGGCCCGCGGGGCGGGCCAGGCTGCACTGTGGACACACACCGGCGTGGCCGGCGGAAGGTGCAGCGTGGTTCTATCCGACCAAGGGTAACTTAGACCGCGTAACGTTTTGTTAATCCTGGCTGGCTGCCGCCAGCGCAAGGCCCTGGACCACGCCCAGCGAGGGCTCGCCGTGGACCATGCGGGCCCCCGGGAAGGCCTCGGCCACGGCCTGGCGCAGGTAGCCGGCACGGGACATGCCACCGGTCAGAAACACCGCGTCCGGGTCGCCGCCGATGTCGCTGCGGACCTGGGCCAGCAGCTCGCGGATCTGCTCCAGGTAGCCATGGGCGGCGGCGGCCAGGCCGTCGGCGCTGCTGTCGGCATGCAGGTCGCGGGCGATGTAGTCCAGCGTGCTGCGGTGTTCGCTGGCGGCGCTGAGGGCAATCTTGGCGCGTTCGACATCGCGGTACAGGCGGGCGGTGTTGCCGGTGTCCTGCAGGGCCTGCAGGCGCGCGCCCCACGGTTCGTCGACATGGTCGTATTTGTGCTGGCGGAAGTCGCGCTGGCGCGTCATGTCCTGCACGGTGGCGGCTTCCACGTAGTGGTGGGCGGGCACGCGGGTGATGCCGCGGCCGAACAGCGGCATGTAGCTGGACAGGCTCAGCGCCAGATCGATGTCGGTACCGCCACGGGCGATACCCCAGGCGCGGTGGATGCGCGGCGCAGCATCGCCACCAACCTCGGCGTGGGCGATATCGGTGGTACCGCCGCCGATGTCAACGATCACCGCCTGGTGCCGCTCGCGGCTTTCGGCGTGGTAATGCATGGCCGCCGCGGCCGGTTCCTCGAGGAAATCGATCTGGTCGAAACCGGCCTGGGTGGCGGCTTCGCGCAGGATGTCCAGTGCCTGATCGTTGCCGGCCGCGCCGATCGAGCTGCGGAACTGCACCGGGCGGCCGAGCAGGGCGGCACGCAGCGGCTGGCCAAGCTGGGCGCTGGCGGTCAGGCGGATGTGCTCGAGGATGTGCGCGGCGATGCCGGTGATGGTCTGCTTCGCGCGCGGGTGCAGGTTGTAGCCCAGCATCGACTTCGGGCTCTGCACCAGGTTGCCTTCGTGTTCCTCGAAATAGGCTTCCAGCGCGTCGTCGCCGTAGACCGCGTTCTGCAGCAGGTCGCTGGCGCTGCGCTCCTTGCCGGCGCGGGCTTCCATCCATTCCCGGCGCAGTGCGCGCAGGGCTTCGCGGCGCAGCGCCTGCGGCGTGCGTTCCTGGCCGGCGGCGCGGGCCGCGCGCGCGGCGCTGTCGATCATCTGCTGCAGCTCGTGTTCCTGGCCGGCGTCGAGCTGGAAGTCATCCGGGTCGGGCACCACGCCAGGGAAGTACACGCTGGTGCGGAACTGCTCGGCGTCGCCGAAGCGGATCGGCAGCAGTTTCCCCTCATGCACGATGGCGGCGGCGGAGTTGCTGGTACCGAAGTCGATGCCGAGGCGCATGGGGAGTTCCGGGGGCGATCAGGGGCCGCGCACTCTGCTGCAGTTCGTCGCCGACTGCAAGTTCCTGCGGCCTTCTGTTCTGGGTGGGGGTTCCTGATCGGGTCATGCGAGCCGCCGGGCGCTGGCCGGAAAAGGGCAGGGAGCCAGGCGGTTACAATGGCGGCTGTTGATTCACTTTGAGGTACTTGCTGATGTCTTCTGCCCCTGCCTGCCCGCAGTGCACCCTGGAAAACACCTACGCCGATGGTGCGCTGTGGATCTGCGCCGACTGCGGTTTCGAATGGACCGCCGAGGAAAGCGCCGGTTCCACCCTGGTCGTGCGTGACAGCAACGGCAACACCCTGCAGGCCGGCGACACCGTCACCGTGATCAAGGACCTGAAGGTCAAAGGCTCCTCGATCCCGCTCAAGCAGGGCACCGTGATCCGCAACATCCGCCTGGTCGAGGATGACGCCGAGCACATCGAAGGCAACTCGGACAAGATCAAGGGCCTGGTCCTGAAGACCTGCTTCCTCAAGAAGGCCTGATCGCCTTCAGCGCTTGGCCTGCTGCTGCGCGCGCCAGCGGGCCAGGCTGTCCAGCTTGGCCTGGTAGCGCGCCTGCTCCGGCGCGCCCCCCAGTTCCTGCGCACGCAGCAGTTCGCGATCGGCGCGCTTGAGCTGGCCAGCCAGGAAATAGACGCGTGCCAGCCCGAAGTGGAACTGATGCGCGGTGTCATACAGGCGAACGGCCTGCCGGTAATAGCGGATCGCCTGGTCCAGCTGGCCGGCACGTTCGGCCTTGGCGCCGAACATGTACTGTGCGAACGGATCTTCGCGCTGCACCGACTTCAACCGGCGCTCAAGTGACTGCGCCTGCGCGGTCAAGCCCAGGCTGCGGAACAGCGCGGAGGCATTGGTCAGTGCGGCATCCTGGCGGCCTTCCAGCTGCAGCGATCGGTCCAGCGCCTGCCGCGCCGCCTCGTTGTTGCCTTCGCGGTGGTCGAGCACGCCGAGGTTGTTCCACACCGGAGCGAACCCGCTGTCCTGAGCCAGGGACGCGTCGAAGAATGCACGCGCGCCGACGAAATCACCGTCGGCGAGGCGCTCCGCACCCCGGTTGTTGTAGAAATGCGCCAACGCCCGCGCACGGCTGACGGGAACCGGCCCGCGGCGGTCATAGAGCACATTGCGGTCCAGATCGACGGTACCGAAGCGCCCACCGACGTCGACACCGGCGTTGACGTGGCCGACGCTGTAGACCACGCCCGCATCCTGGTCCTGGTACCAGGACACCACCTGCCCGACTTCCTGCACGCGGGCCTGGATGCCAGCCTCCCGCGCAAGCGTCACGAACAGCAGGGTGAAGGCCAGGCAGTTGGCGCGGCGGTGCTGCCAGATATCGCTGACGGTGTAGGTCGCATTGGCGTCGTACTGCAGGTCCAGCCCGTGCTGGTCGAAGATCATCTCCACGAGCGCCTGCAGCCGCTGGTCGCGGGAGTAGCTGCGCTGGATCACCTGCTTCTGGAGCATCGCGCGCAGGTCCGCGGGAATGGCGAACACTTCTTCCGGGGTCGGCACACGTGCGGCCGACACGGTGATGGTCGGGGTCGTCACCACATCGGCGGGCGGTGCCTGGCCTGCGCCGAAGGCAGGAGCACAGAAGGCCAGCAGCGAAAGAGTGAGGCAATGGGCGGCAGAACGGTACATGACGGTTCCCGGCAGCGGCGGGCGCTCCCGCCTGTGGCGAGTGTATGCCCATGGATGTCCGGCTGCAGCGACCGTTGGTCGGCGTCGCGTTCATCCACAACCGGTGTGGACCAGCGCTCGACAAAGCTGTGGACAACTGGCTCCGGGCCCCGCCCGGCAAGCGTTGTGAGTGCGTGGTGAAAAAACCGCCAGCTTGCCCGGCGCCGGCACAGGCGGGATGATCCGGTCATGGACTTCTCACCGCTGACGCTTGCCCCGGCGCAGTGGCAGGCGCTGCAGGACAGCTATGCAACGCCGCCACGGGCCTACCACCACTTCGGCCATGTGCGCGCGGTGCTGCAGCACTGCCAGGAGGTCGCCGACGGCCCCGGCTGGAAGCAGCCGGCCGAGATCTATCTGGCCGTGCTCTATCACGATGCGATCTACCAGGCGGGGCGCAAGGACAACGAGGCGCGTTCGGCGCAGCTGGCTCTGCAGGCGATCACACAGGCGCCAGAGCTTGCCACTGTCGACGCCGCTCGCGTGGAGCAATTGATCCTGCTGACCGCCCGCCACGGCGCGCTTGGTCCGGAGGATGTGGATGCCGAGGCGGCGCTGTTCCTGGACTGCGACATGGCGATCCTGGCCGCGCCGGAACCGGTGTTCGCTGCCTATGACCGTGGCGTGGCCGAAGAATACAAAGGGGTGGTGCCGGGCTTCCTGTACCGTGCCGGCCGTCGCCGCTTCCTGCAGGGCCTGCTGCGCGCTCCGCGGATCTTCCTCAGCGAGTTCTTCCACCAGCGCCTGGACGCGGCCGCCCGTGACAACCTGCGACGTCAGCTGGGCGTTTGAGCCGGCCCGGTACACTGGTGACCTGTTTCCAATGATTGCCGTTTCCGACCGTGTCCGTCCCTGATCCCGATCCCCGCCCGCTGCCACCGGAAGAACCCGGCCCCAACGAATGCTGCGGCAGTGGTTGCCCACTGTGTGTGCTGGACCTGTATTCCGATGAGCTGCAGCGCTACCGCAAGGCGCTGGCCGAGTGGAAGACGCGGCATCCAGAGGCCGCACCATGAGCCGTGCACGCCCGGCGGCGGTGCTGGCGCTGGTGGCACTGGTGCTGTTCGTGGCCACCGCGCTGTGGACCCAGGTCGCGCGCAGTGATCTGGACTGGGTGCGGGCGACCTTGAGCCTGTACCTGCACGGGCCGTGGGGGCTGGCATTGCGCGCTGCCTACTGCCTGCTGGCGTTGGCCATTGCGGCGCTTGGCATTGCGCTGTATCGCGGCAGCATCGGCCCGCGGCGCAGTGCGGCCGCACCATTGCTGTTCACGGTTTCCGCGCTGGGCCTGGCGACGGTCGCCATCGGCGACAGCTGGCTGCCTGAAGCAACACCGCTGCTGGCACCGTTCATCCATGGGCTGGCAGCCAACACGGCGTTCCTGTGTGCCAGCGTCGGCATGCTGCTGCAGGCCTGGTATCTGCGCCGCGAACCGGGTTGGCAGTCCGCTGCGGGCCTGCTCTGGGGCTGGGCATGGCTGGCCTTTGTGCTGCTGTGGCTGCATGTGCTGTGGCGTGGTGGACCACCGCGTGGGCTGGGACAGAAAGTGGTGATCGCGGTGATCGTTGGCTGGCTGCTGTATCTGGCGATGGCGCTGTACCGTCGCAGCCGTCGGGCCGCGGCCCACTGAATCCCCAACGGCCTGCGCCGGTACGTGCCGTGCACGCGGCGGCGGCGTATCGTGTGCGCATTCCATCGGGGATGCGATATGAAGCGTGCAGGGCTGGGCAGGGCAATGGGGGTGGTACTGGCGCTGGCCGCGCTGCCGGCAACGGCGGCCGTGACCCCGCAGCAGTTCAGCCATGGGCGGTTCGAGCAGATTCCGGTGCACATGCCATCCGGCACGCCGCAACGGGTGGTGATCTGGTTCCACGAACCCACGGCCGGTGGTGACACCAGCCGCCTGCCGATCGAGGCCCTGCGTGCCGATGGCGCGCTGGTCGCGGCAGTGGACATTGCGCACCTGCGCGGTGTGCTCAAGCGCGAGGGGGACCCGACCTGTTCGTTCGGTTCCGGTGACGTCGAGAATTTCTCACGTTGGCTGCAGGCCTCGCTGCATCTGCCCGGCTACCACCTGCCGCTGGTCGGCGGTGATGGCGAAGGTGCCGAGATGGCCTATTCGCTGGCAGCGCAGGCCGATACCCAGGTGTTCGCCGGTGTACTGACCACCGGCTTCTGCCCGGACCACAACCACCAGCGCATGGTCTGCGGCGATGGTGTGAAGCACGACAGGCTGCAGCCGGCCGAACTGAATTTTCCGTGGTTGAGCGCGGCCGGTGACCGCGGCTGCAAGGTCGGCCAGGCCAGCGCGTTCGTGCAGCAGGTCGCGATGGCACGCGAGTTCAAGCGCACCGCGCGCGGTGATGCGTCACCGGGCCTGGTGGCTGCGGCACGGGTGATCGGCGCGCAGGCCGGCGTGAGCCTGGCACCGCCGCCTGCTGCACTGAAGGGCCTGCCCGTGGTGGAAATGCCGGCGACCGGCAGCGGCGATACGCTGGCGGTGTTCGTCTCCGGTGACGGTGGCTGGGCTGGCCTGGACAAGAACGTGGCGTCGTCACTCAACGAGCATGGCGTGGCGGTCGTCGGCATCGATTCGCTGCGCTACTTCTGGAGCGAGCGCACACCGAAGGGCTTTGCGGGCGACCTGCAGAAGATCATCGACCACTACCGCCAGCAATGGCACCGCGACAAGGTGATGTTGATCGGTTTCTCGCAGGGCGCCGACGTGCTGCCGGCCACCATCAACCAGCTCGACGTCGGCACCCGTGAGGCGCTGGAGCGCATCGTGCTGCTGTCGGTGGGCAGGAAGGCCGACTTCGAATTCCATGTCAGCAACTGGCTGGGCGGTGGCGGTGACGGCCTGCCGATTGCACCGGAAGTGGCCAGGCTGCCGGCGGAAAAAACGCTGTGCGTGTACGGCGACAAGGATGAGGACGCGCTGTGCCCGGATCTGCCGGCCAATGACGGCGTGAGGAAGGTGAAGCTGCCGGGCGATCACCATTTCGGTGGCGATTACGACCGCCTCGCCGAAGTGATCCTGAAGGGCGGGGTGTAGCGTTTGGTAGACGCCGACCTTGGTCGGCGCTGGGGCTGAAGGCGCCGCGGGATGAGCGTGTCGACCAAGGTCGACACCTACCAGGCGCATGTAGCGTCGAGCTACGCTCGACGGCTGTTGGTAGACGCCGACCTTGGTCGGCGCCGGGGCTGAAGGCACCGCGGGATGAGCGTGTCGACCAAGGTCGACACCTACCAGGCGCATGTAGCGTCGAGCCACGCTCGACGGCTGTTGGTAGACGCCGACCTTGGTCGGCGCTGGGGCTGAAGGCGCCGCGGGCTGAGCGTGTCGACCAAGGTCGACACCTACCAGGCGCATGTAGCGTCGAGCCACGCTCGACAGCTGTTGGTAGACGCCGACCTTGGTCGGCGCTGGGGCTGAAGGCGCTGCGGGATGAGCGTGTCGACCAGGGTCGACACCTACCAGGCGCATGTAGCGTCGAGCCACGCTCGACGACTGTTGGTAGACGCCGACCTTGGTCGGCGCCAGGGCTGAAGGTGCCGTGGAATGAGCGTGTCGACCAAGGTCGACACCTACCAGGCGCATGTAGCGTCGAGCCACACTCGACGGCTGTTGGTAGACGCCGACCTTGGTCGGCGTCGGGGCTGAAGGTGCCGTGGAATGAGCGTGTCGACCAAGGTCGACACCTACCGGGCGCATGTAGCGTCGAGCCACGCTCGACAGCTGTTGGTAGACGCCGACCTTGGTCGGCGCTGGGGCTGAAGGTGCCGTGGAATGAGCGTGTCGACCAAGGTCGACACCTACCGGGTGGCAGGTAGCGCCGGATCATGCCCGGCGGATCGCGGCTTCAATTCCGCCGCGGATCCAGCGAGATCAGGCGCGTGGCATCCAGCAGCGCGGCCGGCAGATGCATGCCGCCGGGCGCGGCGAGATAGCGCGGCCGCCACTGCGGATCGAACTTCGATTTGAAGCGGCGCAGGCCACTGAACCCGTAGAAGCGTTCGCCGTGCCGCGCCAGCAGACCGGCCAGTCGGTTCCAGCGACCGGCCAGCCGATGCTGTGCCAGCCCGGACAACGGTGCCATGCCCAGCGAGAAACGCGCATAGCCCTGCGCGCGGCCCCACAGGAACAGTTCGATGAAGAGGAAGTCCATCGTGCCCTTCGGTGCTTCGTTGACGTGGCGCATCAGGTCGACCGACAGCTCGGCGCCGGCCGGTGCCTGCCACAGGTTGGCGAACGCCACGATCTGGCCCTCGGCCTCGACCAGCGCCACCGGGAAGCGCACCAGGTAATCCGGGTCGTAGCTGCCCAGCGAGAAGCCCTTCTCATCGCCGGCCTTGTCTTCCAGCCATGCATTGGAAATTGCGTGCAGGCGCGGCAGCAGGCTGGGAATTTCCTCCACCGGTGCCACGCGGAAGGTCAGGCCACCGCGCTTGCCCCGGTTCCAGGCTTGGCGCAGATCGGCGCGTTCGCGGCCTTCCAGGCCGAAGTCATGCAGCGGCACCATCGCTTCCTCGCCCAGCTTGACCAGGCCCAGGCCCAGGTCGAGGTAGGTCTGCCAGTAGGTCTCGCCCACCTGGTAGAACACCGGGCGCAGGCCCAGCCGGTCGGCTTCCTCGCGGAAGCGCCAGATCAACGCGCGCGCCACGTCAGGCGGGCCGACTGGATCGCCCATCGCGATCAGCGAACCGCCGTAGCGCTGCATCATCACGAAGCCCTGTTTCGCGTCATCGCGCAACACCGCCTTGTCGGCGGTCAGTACCAGGCAGGCCTGGGTATCGGTGGCACCGACCAGTACCGGCGCCAGCGACTGCAACGTGGCCTCGTCGGCGGGGCGCAGTGGGCTGCGCGTGCTGTGCAGCAGCCGCGCCAGGCCGAACATCACCAGCGCGATGGCGACCACCAGCAACGCACGCAGTGCGCGCGGTGCATTGCCCGACACCGCGAACTGCCACCACAGCTCGTTCTGGTATTCGACATGACTGTAGGTGAAGAACAGCAGCCAGGTGACCGCAACCAGCACCAGGCCGAGATTGCGCAGCCACGGCCACGACCAGGCTTCGTCCAGCAGGGCACCCTGGCGGTAGAACTCGCGGCGTGCGGCCCACAGTGCCATCGCAACCAGCACTGCGGAAACTGCGATCAGCCATTGGCCACCACGCAGCCACAACGGCAACGGGGTGACCACGCACACCACCATCGCCAGCATCCACGCCGCATGGCTGCGCCGGGCCAGGCCCTGGCCGATCAGCAGCAGCGCGACCCCGCTGAGGCTGCCGATCAGGTGCGAGGTTTCCAGGATCGGCAGCGAGGCATTGACCAGGTGACGGCGCGGCGTCGGCAGCGTGCCGTCGATGACCAGCGCGGCGCCGATGCTGAACACCGCCAGCGCGATGATCTGCGGCAGCCACGGGCGCAGCGCGTTCCAGCCGGCACGCGTTGCGCCGGCGCTGGCCTGCAGCGGCTGCCGCAGGGCAGGCGCAAGGGCGAGCAGGGTGGCCAGCACCAGCGGCAGCACGTAGTAGGTGACGCGATAGATCAGCGCCGCCGCCAGCACCGCTGCCGGTGCCACCTGCGGCAACAGCTTCAGCAGGCTCCACTCGAACACACCCAGGCCCGCGGGCACGGTGGAGACCAGGCCGGCCAGCACTGCCACCAGGTAGAGCCCGACGAAGCCTGGCAGACCGGTGGGCGTGGAGTCCGGCAGCAGCACGTAGAACGCGGCACTGGCCAGCACCAGTTCGATCACGCTGAGCACGGTGACACCGATCATGGTGCGGCGGTCGGGCAGCCACAACGCATGACCGAATACGCTGAACTGCCGTCCATCGCGGCCGACCAGCAGCACCGTGGCGAGGTAGGCGAGCAACGCGACGATGCCGACGATACGTACCGCATTGGGATCCAGCGGCAGCGCCAAGGCTGCGGCAGCCGGTTCCATGCACAGCGCCACACTGATCAGCAGCCATGCACCGAACACGAAGCCGAGCGTGCTCATCAGCACCACCTGGCCGATCTGCGCCAGGTCCAGGCCGGCGCTGCGGTAGCCACGCAGGCGCACCGCGCCGCCGGTCAACGCGGCAAAACCCACGGTCTGGCCCAGCGTGTGCGCAAGGAAGGCGGTGATGCCGACGCGCGCGGGGTGCACGCGGATGCCGCTGCGACGCAGGCCGATGGCATCGAAACCGATCAGGCAGGCGTAACTGGCCAGGCCGAGTACCACGGTGAGCGCGATCTGCGTGCCGCTGAGCTGCCGGAACGCCTGGCGGATGGCGCGATAGCCGTGCTCGTCGAACTCGTTGGCCAGGCCGTGCAGGGCCAGGGCGAGGATCAGCAGGGGGATGACGATGGTGGCAACCCGCTTCCAGGTTGGCGTGGAAGAGGCAGTGGTGGAATCGACGGGGGCGGTCATCGGCGCAAGGGTGCGGCAGGAGGGGCGAGGGCGGTGTCAACGCGGGCGTGGCGCATCGTGCGCCTGTCATCGTCATTTGACCAGTGGGACCGTCGGAGTCCGGTAGTGACGTGTCGCGGAGGATGCCCGTGCACCCACCGTCGACCGGTTTGGAGGACAATGCAGGCCTGATCAACCGCAGGAGCCACGCCCATGATGGAGCGTTACGACGTCGGACCGCGCATGTCCGAAATGACCGTATACAACAAGGTCGCCTATCTCTCCGGCCAGATTCCGGAAGACACCAGCCAGGACATCACCGGCCAGACCCGGCAGGTGCTGGCAGAAATCGACAAGCTGCTGGCGTTGGTCGCCAGTGACCGCCAGCACGTGCTGCGCGCCGAGGTGTTCCTGGCCGACATGGCCGACTTCGACGGCATGAACAAGGCGTGGGATGAGTGGGTGGTCGAGGGTGCGACCCCGGCGCGTGCCACGGTCGAGGCCAAGCTGGCCCACGCTGACTGGAAGGTCGAGATCGTAGTGACGGCGGCGGTACCGTAGCGGCAGGCAAGGTCAGGTCCCACCAGCGGAGGGTAGAGTCGACGGTTAGTCGACTATCGCGCGCAGCGCGGGGTTTTGCGCCGCCGGAACGAAGAGCAGTCGACCAACAGTCGACTCTACCCCGCCGCTCCACTGCCGGTTGGTCTGGTGGCTACGTTGGCACCAGCTCGATGCAGTCCACCGGGCACGGTGGAATGCACAGCTCGCAACCGGTGCACAGATCGGCAATGACCGTGTGCATGTACTTGGCGCCACCGACGATGGCATCCACCGGGCAGGCCTGGATGCACTTGGTGCAGCCGATGCAGTCGGCTTCCACGATCAATGCCACCTGCGGCGCCTTGTGCTCGCCGCGCGAACGATCAAACGGAATGGCGGGTACGTCCAGTACCTGCGCCAGTGCGCGCGCGCCAGCGTCGCCGCCCGGCGGGCAGCGGTCCACGCCTGCCTCGCCGCGCGCCATGGCCTGCGCGTACGGGCGGCAGCCGTCGTAGCCGCATTGCCCGCATTGGGTCTGCGGCAGCAGGCGGTCGAGGCGTTCGGTCAGGGGAGGAATCAGGCTCATGCGTGGCGAAGGCTGCGCGTTGGGGTTACTTCAAGGGTTTGCCACGGAACCAGCGCTCGTGGGCCAGCGCCAGCATCGGCTTGTCCTCGGAACTGTCACCGTAGGCATGGATGCGCACGTAGCGTGACAGATCGAACTGGCGGCGGATGTGCTCGACCTTGCGCGGGCCACAGTCGCCACCGGCATAGCGACCTGTGAGACGGCCGTCCTGGCTCTCCAGCCGGTTGCAGATCAACTGCAGGCCCAGCTGTTCGCACCACGGCCGCAGATACAGGTCCAGCGAGCCGGACACGATCACCACGGTGTGCTGCTGTTCCTTGTGCCAGCGGATCTGCTCCAGCATTTCCGGGCGCACCACGTCGGGCAGGAACTCACGCGAGAAGCCGGCGGCCAGCGTGGCGATGTCATCGCTGTGGCGGTCGCTGAAGGTCAAACGGGTGACGCGCGCGCGGATGCGCTCGGCCGAGATCAGTTTCAGCTTGTATGCGGCCAGCCACGGGCCGACCTTCCACCACGCCTGTGCCAGCTGTTCGGCCGTGGCCACGCGGCGCAGGAAACGGCCATAGGTATCGCAGGTGGTCACGGTGTGGTCGAAGTCGAACAGCGCCAGTTCCATTCCGTTGCCTCCCATCGCGTTGCCCCGAGGCCGATGCTGCCGGCGGGCGTGGCCGCAACCACGCCCGCTGCGGGCATCAGCGGACCGGCATGCCCGGCTGCGCGCCGCTGTCGGCGTCCAGCAGCGCCAGCGCGCCGCCGTCGAAACCGGCCGACAGGATCATGCCTTCGCTCAGGCCGAAGCGCATCTTGCGCGGGGCCAGGTTGGCGATGAACACCACACTGCGGCCGACCAGCTTCTCCGGCTCGCCGTAGCTGGCGCGGATGCCGGAGAAGATCTGGCGCTTGCCCAGCTCGCCGGCGTCCAGTTCGAAGCGCAGCAGCTTGTCAGAACCATCCACGAACTCGCAGACCAGCACCTTGCCGATGCGCAGGTCGAGCTTGGCGAAATCGTCGATGCCGATGTAGGCCGGAGCATCGGCACCCTTGGCTTCGTCCTTGGCCGGTGCCGGTGCGGCCGGCTTGGCGGCGTCGGTCTTGGCGGCGGGGGCGGCAGCGGCGGCCGGCTGCAGGGTGTCCTTGGAGGCGTCGATCATGGCGTCAATCTTCTTCGGGTCGATACGGGTGAACAGCGGGGTGTAATCGGTGATGCGATGGCTCAGCAGCGGCTGCGCCAGTTCGGTCCAGTCGTTCACCGGTGCGGCCAGGAAGGCTTCGGCCTGTGCGGCGGTGGCCGGCAGCACCGGCTTCAGTGCGGTGACCAGCACGCGGAAAAGGTTCAGGCCCTGGCTGCACACCGCCTGCAGCTGCGCGTCGGCGCCTTCCTGCTTGGCGATCACCCACGGCTTGACGTCGTCGATGTAGCGGTTGGCTTCATCGGCCAGGGTCATGGTCAGGCGGATCGCCGCGGCCGGATCGTTGCGCTCGTAGGCTTCACGGATCGGCGCCAGGCCGTCGACGAAGCGCTGGTACTGCGCCGCATCGGGCAGCTGTGCGGCCAGCTGGCCGTCGAAACGCTTGCTGATGAAGCCGGCGCAGCGGCTGGCCAGGTTGACGAACTTGCCGACCAGGTCGGCGTTGACGCGGGCGATGAAGTCACCCAGGTTCAGGTCGAGATCGTCGACGCCACCGCCGGACTTGGCGGCGTAGTAGTAGCGCAGCGCTTCCGGCTCCAGGCCGGCGTCGAGGAAGGTACGCGCCATCACGAAGGTGCCGCGCGATTTGCTCATCTTGGCGCCGTCTACGGTCAGGTAGCCGTTGACGTGCAGGCGGGTTGGCGCGCGGTGGCCGGTGCCATGCAGCACCGCCGGCCAGAACAGGCCGTGGAAGTTGACGATGTCCTTGCCGATGAAGTGGTGCAGCTCGGTGGCGGTGCCGGCGCGCAGATGCGCTTCGAAGTCTTCGCCGAGCTTGCCGCACAGGGTCTGGAAGCTGGACAGGTAGCCGATCGGCGCATCCAGCCAGACGTAGAAGTACTTGCCCGGCTGGCCCGGAATCTGGAAACCGAAGTACGGTGCGTCGCGCGAGATGTCCCACGCGCGCAGGCCACCTTCGGCATTGAGCCACTCACCCAGCTTGGCCTTCACGCCCGGCAGGGCGACATCGCCGGCCAGCCATTCGCGCAGGAATGCATCGAAGTGGCCCACCTCGAAGAAGAAGTGCTCCGAATCGCGCATTTCCGGCGTGGCACCGGAGATGACCGAACGCGGCTCCTTCAGGTCGGTCGGCGCATAGGTGGCGCCGCAGACTTCGCAGTTGTCGCCGTACTGGTCGGGGCTGCCGCAGTTCGGGCAGATGCCCTTGACGTAGCGGTCGGGCAGGAACATGCCCTTGGCCGGGTCGTAGAACTGCGCCACCGAGCGGCGGCTGATGTGGCCGGCCGCTTCCAGCTTCAGGTAGAACTGCTCGGTCAGCGCCTTGTTGGCCGCCGAATTGGTCGAGTCGTAGTGATCGAAGGCCACGCCGAAGGCGGCGAAGTCACGTTCGTGACTGGCCTGGATGTTGGCGATGAAGGTTTCCGGGGTGACCCCGGCCTTTTCCGCGGCCAGCATGATCGGCGTGCCGTGGGTGTCGTCGGCGCAGACGAACCAGGCCTTGCCGCCACTCATTCGCCGCGCACGCACCCAGATGTCGGCCTGGATGTAGCCGACCAGGTGGCCCAGATGCAGCGGGCCGTTGGCGTAGGGCAGGGCGGTGGTGACGAGCGCGGTACGGGTCATGGTCGCGGGGTGAAGCTGAGGGGAACCGCAGAGTATCGCATGCCCGCAACGACGTGACCCGGCCGAAGCCGGGTCACGGGGATGAAGCGGGGCCTGGGGGCTTATTCGCGCTGCCAGGTCTGCGCGCGGCAGATGAAGGCAATGCAGCCGGACACGTCCAGCTTGGTGCCGCCGGGCTGCAGTTCCATCTTCGACTTGTAGGTCTTGCCGTTGGCCGGGTCGAGGATGGTGCCGCCGGACCACTTGTTGGCGCCGTCGGCCTTCAGGTTCCAGAGAATGGTCATGCCCTTCACCGGCTTGTTCTTGTTGGCGCCTTCACAGCCGTCGCAGACCGGGTTCGGGCCCTTGTCCGAGTGCAGGATGTCGACCACCTTGCCGGTCAGCGTGCCGTTGGCGGCCTGGCTGATCTCGACGATCGACTTCACCTTGCCGGTTTTGTCGTCGATGGTCTTCCAGCGGCCGGCGGCGCCGTCGGCGGCCTGTGCCGACAGGGCGGCCAGGCACAGCGGCAGTGCCAGCAGCAGGGTCTTGAAGGTGTTGCGCATGGTCCCCTCCCAGGGTTCATTCCGGCACGCTGCCGGCATGGGTCGACTGTATACCCATTCGGCGGGGTATGGGGAAGGGGGGCTTTGCAGGGCTGCGCCCCGCCTCTGACAGATTTCTGCGGCTGTTGGTAGGTGTCGACCTTGGTCGACACGGTAGATCCACGCCATGCGTGGATGAATCTCGATTGAAGAACGCTCAACCGACTTCGTACAGCTCCAGCGGCAGGTCGTCGGGGTCGGCGAAGAAGGTGAAGCGGCGGCCGGTGTATTCGTCCACGCGGATCGGTTCGCACACCACGCCATGCGCAGCCAGACGCTGGATGAAGGGTTCCAGCCGGGCGACGCGGAACGCGAGGTGGCGCAGGCCCTGGGCTTCCGGGCGGCTGGGACGGGGCGGCGGCGAGGGGAAGGAGAACAGTTCCAGCTGGCCGCCGTCGGGCAGGGCCAGGTCCAGCTTCCAGGAATCGCGCGCGCTGCGGTGGTTCTCAGCCAGCACGCGCAGGCCGAGGATGCGCACGTAGAAGTCCTTCGAGCGTGCGTAGTCGCTGCAGATCAGTGCGGCGTGGTGGATGCCCAGCAGGGCTTCGGCATCGCGGGTCATTGCAGGGTGTCCAGCCAGCGCTGGGCGATCTTCAGCGCCAGCGGATAGGGTTCGGGGTCGTTGCGGTTGGTCAGCACGATCACGGTCAGGTGCTTCTCCGGGTGGCGCACGATCACGTTGCGGAAGCCGATGCTCTCGCCGCTGTGCCATTGCACCGGGCCATTCAGGCGCCAGCCGAAGCCGTAGTGCGGCACGTCCGGTTCGGGTGTTGCGGTGGCCGGGCTGAACATCGCGCGGCGCGAGGCTTTCGACAGCAGGCGGTCGTCATACAGCGCCGCATCCCAGCGGGCCAGGTCGTCCAGCGAGGAATAGATGCCGCCATCGCCGAGCACGGCGCTGGTGGTGCTCTGGTCGGTACGTTGCCAGCGACCGTCGATCCAGCTGTAGCCATAGGCACGTGCTGGCACCGTATCGACACCGTCCTGGTGGGCCACGGTGTGGGCCATGCCCAGCGGGCGGAAGATGCGCTGCTGCAGAAAGCTCGCGAAATCCTGGCCGGAGGCGCGGCCGACGATCATTGCCAGCAGTGCATAGCCGCTGTTGCTGTAGCGATACTGCGTGCCGGGTGCGAAATTCAGGCGGTCCTCGTGCGACAGCAGGGTCAGCACGTCGGCGTCATGCACCTGCCGAGGGTCAGCCGGGTCCATCAGGTCTTCGTAGTCGAGCAGGCCACCGGTGTGCGAGAGCAGCTGGCGGATCGTGATGGCCGCTGCAGCCGGCGGCAACTCGGGCAGCCACTGCCGGGCCGGCTGGTCGAGCCCAAGCAGGCCATCCTCCACCAGCAGCAGTACCGCCGCAGCGGTGAACTGCTTGCTGACCGAGGCCAGCCGGAAGTTGCTGGCTGCGGTGATCGTGGTGCCGTCCTCCAGCACCGCCAGGCCGTAGCCGCGGCGGAACACCGGTTGCCCGTCATGCAGCACCAGCACAGCGGCGCCGGGCACCTGGCCGTCGTAGGCCTGCATCAGGCCGTCGATGCCCGCATCCGGTGGGGTCAGCACCGGTGCGGCGGAGGTGGCCAGCGGCAGCAGGCCCAGCACGGCGGCGAACAGGACGACGGCAGGGCGCATGGCGGCTCCGGAGGGGTCAGGGTGAAGGCGCGGGTGTGGCGCTGGCCGGCTGCGCCATCCAGCGCTCCATCTTGCGGTCCAGCACGTCCAGCGGCATCGAGCCATCCTTCAGCAGTTCAGCGTGGAAGCGGCGCAGGTCGAAGGCGGCACCCTGGCGTGCCTTGGCCTTGTCGCGCAGGGCGACAATGGTGGTCAGGCCGGCCACGTTGGACAGCGCCTGCCCGGGCTGGGCCATGATCCGCTCGACTTCGGCGTTGGCGTCGTCACTGCTCATGTCCACGGTCTTCTGCAGGTAGGCCACGGCCTGCTGCTTGCTCCAGCCCTGGGCGTTCACGCCGGTGTCGGCCACCACGCGGGCAGCGCGCAGCAGGCGCGAATACAGGTAGCCGATGCGGTCGTAGGGATCGGTATAGATGCCCAGGTTCTCACCCAGTGTTTCGGCATACAGGCCCCAGCCTTCGACGAAGGCGAGATCGCCACCCAGGCGGCGGAATCGCGGCAGCTTGGCCAGCTCCTGCTGCAGGCCCAGTTGCACGTGGTGGCCGGGGATCGCTTCATGCAGGTACTGCACCGGCACGTTCCAGCGCTTGCGGCTGGCCAGGTCGCGGGTGTTCACGTACAGCACGCCCGGTTGCCCGGCCGCAGACGGCTGGTAGGCCGCTGCTGCGGCGGTCAGTGCACGCTCCGGTTCCACCGCGCGCACGTCCAGCGCGGACTTGGGCAGGGTATCGAGCACCTGCGGCAGGCGTGCGTTGACCTGCTGCTGCACCTGGCGATAGCGGTTGATCAACGCATTGGCGTCGCCGTACTGGAACTGGCGGTCGTTACGCATGCTGCGCAGCAGCTTGGCCGGCGTGCCGCGCAGCTTGGCGTCCTTCATCACCGTGGCGATCTGCGCCTGCAGTTCCTGCACGCGCTGTTCGCCCAGCGCGTGCAGCTGCGCGGCGGTCTGGTCGCTGGCCGTGGTCTGCACGATCAGGTTGGCGTACCAGGCCTGGCCATCGGGCAGTGAGCCCAGGCCGCTGCTGGTGCGCGAGGCGGGCAGGTATTCGGTGGCGATGAAACCGCGCAGGGCGCGATAGGCCGGCATGATGCGCAGTTCGATCATGCGCTTGTATTCGGCGCTGATGCGGGCCTTGTCCTCGGCCGCGATGGTGTTCGGCATGGTGCGGATCGGTGACCAGAAGATGCTCTCTTCGGCGGTCGGCTTGATCACTGCATCCAGCTGCGGCAGCACTTTTTCCATCAGGTCGCGTGGCTGCACCACGCCGGCCTTCATGCCCTGGCGCATGTTGTCGATGGCCTGGTCGAACAGCTCGGGAATGCCGAGCGAACGGCGCGACCAGGTGTCGTAGTCCTGCACTGTGTTGAACGGCTGCGCGCCGGCACCTGCACCGAGGATCGCCATGATGCTGCCGACGTTGTAGTACTGGCTGATCGGCATCATCCAGCTCGGGTAGCGCTCGGCGGCCAGCGAAGCGCGCGCGTCGCGCACGAAGATCTCGTAGCTGAGCAGGTCCTGGCCCTGCAGGCCGTCGCTGCCGAGTTTCTCGACCTTGCCCAGCCACTCGGTGGTGAAGTCGTGCGATTGCTGGCGCCATGCGGCGGACAGGATGTTGGGCAGCTGGTCGTTGTAGCGGGCCTCGCCCTGGAAGGTTGCCTGCAGCGGATTCAACCGCATCGAGGCATCCCAGTATTCGTCATACAGGCGCTCCAGCTGCACCTGCTTGGGTACGGCGCGGGCCGGTGCGACCGGACGCGGCGTGGCGCGGCGCGCCGAACTGCCACGGGCCGGCGCGGTAGCGCGGGCAGGCCGGGCCTTGGGCTTGGCGGCCTGGCGGGTCTGCGCGGCGGCAGGGCGGCTGGCCTTCTTTTTCGCTGCTTCGGCCGACGGCACGGCGCTGAACAGGAACAACGCGGCGATGGCGGCGGCCAGGGCGCGGGTGGGATGCGGCATCAGGAGCTTCCGTGGAACACAGACCGTGGAGCTTGCACGATCCGGCCGCGTACGGCCAGCGTGAAGGCGCAGTCAGCTTTTTGCTGCTGGGGCTTCAGTCAGCCGCAGCGGCGGCGCGCAATGATGCGGCTCGCTCGGCACCCAGATAGCGGGTGATGGCACGCCGCATCAGGTACAGCAACGGAATCAGGGCGATCGCAAAGCCCATCTTGTAGATGTAGTTGACGCTGCTGACGGCCAGAAACAGCGAGGTCGGCCAGTGCTGCGGTCCGAGCACGAAGGCGATCCAGATCACCACGAAGCTGTCCACCACCTGCGAGATCGCGGTGGACCCGGTCGCACGCAGCCACACGTGGCGCTCGCCGGTGGCCTGGCGGATGCGATGGAACACCGCCACGTCGATCAGCTGGCCGAGCAGGAAGGCCACCAGCGAACCGGCGATGGTCCACATGCCCTGGCCGAACACCGCTGCGAATGCCGCCTGGTAGTCCGGCACGCCGTGGCCATCCATCGACGTGACCCACCAACTGGCCGGCGCCAGCGAAATGGCCGCGAAGGCGAACAGGAAGCCGTAGCCGATCAGCACCACCGCCAGCCACGAGATGAAGCGCACGCCGCGCTTGCCGAAGAACTCGTTGATGGTGTCGGTCATGATGAACACCACCGGCCACAACAGGGTGCCGGCGGTGAAGCTGAGCGAGCCGGTCTGGCCGAACAGGTTCCAGTTCAGCGGAGCGATGCCCAGGGTGTCTTCCAGCGCGAAGATCTTCACTCCGATCAGCTCGGCCAGCACCGCATTGCCGCAGAAGAACGCGGCCAGCACGATGAACAGCAGGACCGCGCGGTCCTGCAGCGGGCGCTCGATCGGCGCCGGGGTCATTCGGTGCGTTCGCCGGTGCGTTCGCCGGCACGGGTGAACGGCACGCTGGACGGCGCCACGGCACCGCCGGAAATGATGAAGCTCATGGCCTGGTCGACGGTCCAGTCGGTCGGCGTCAGCAGTTCCACCGGCACGATTTCCAGGTAGCCCGAGGTCGGGTTCGGCGTGGTTGGCACATACACCGCGGCCAGCTCACGGTCGGTGCCGTGTTCCTTGATCACGCGGGTGACCAGGCCGACCGATTTCATGTCGCGGTGCGGGAAGTCGATCAGCACCACGCGCTGGGTGCTGCCCGGCTCGGTCTGCAGCATGTCCAGCAGCTTCTTGGCGCTGTCGTAGATGATGCTGGCCAGCGGAATGCGCTTGATGACCGCGCCCACCCAGCGCAGCAGGCGCTGGCCGAGCACGCGGCGGCTGGCCACGCCCACCGCCAGGATCACCAGCAGGGTGGCCAGCAGGGCGATGGTGTCCTGGATCCATTCGGCGCGGACCCAACCGAGGTAGTGCGGGAAGCTTGTCGCGATCTGCTCGGACAGCGGTACCACCAAGGGGCTGGAAATGCCCGACAGCAGCACGAACACGAACTTGACCACGACCCAGGTCAGCCAGATCGGCAGCAGGGTGAGCAGGCCGGTCAGGAACAGGCGCTGCAGGGAGGGGCGGGGGACCAGGGCGGGGGCTTCTAGCGACATGCGCGCATTGTAGCGGCCACTGCCTGTCGATTACGCTGGGGAATCGACTGCGGCGACGGCACATGGAAGGGAAGCTGTGTTGAAGATTCTGCGCGGACTGGGCTGGACCCTGGCAGGCCTGCTGGTGCTGGCCATCGTGGTGTGGTGCGCCTCGCGCATGTGGCCGGTGCCCGAATCGCGGCTGCAGGCGCAGCAGCGACTGGAAGCACGCCTGCCGGCGACTGGCCACAACGGCTATGCCCTGTTGTGGACGCTGCCGTTCGACGATCTGGATGCCCGCCAGCGCGAGCAGGCGTTGGCCGAGGACGTGCGCCGTTGGGAGGCCGACCTGCGGGGCAGCAGCGGCGGCCAGACACACCTGGTGGCCAACCATGCCGAGCTGCGCTCGCGGCCCGGTGCCAGTTGCGGGCCGGCCGCCAGCGGCTGCCTCGCCCAGGTCCGCGCGGACCCGCAACGCTTCGTGGAGGCCCATGCTGGGCACCAGCAGTTGCATGCGCGGCTGGATCAGCTGGCCGAAGCGGACTACTTCATGTCGCCGTTCCCGCCGAAGGGCGAGGGCGTTCTGGTTCCGTTGCCGACCTATGGCGTGGTGATGGACGCCACCAGTGCACGCGCGCTGGCGTACGTGCAGGGCGATATCGACGGTGCCCTGCGAGGTGCCTGCCGTGGCTTGCAACTGGGCCGGCGGCTGTTGCCCGGCAGCAGCTATCTGGTCGAGAGCATCATCGGTGCCAGCCTGGTGCAGGCCAATGCCCAGCTGCTGGCCGACATGCTGGTCGAACTGCCGGTCGACCACCCCTTGCCGGCGGAGTGCGAACAGGCCATGCAGCCGCTGCGGGCCGAGGAACAGAGCCTGTGCCGTGCCATGCAGGGTGAGTACGCGATGAGCCGGGCGGCGATCGAGACATCGGCGCGGGAGTTCGGCGGCGTGCTGGTGCTGGATCGCAGCAGCACCCTGGCCCGCGCGGCCGGCAATCTTGGCTGGGCCTGTGGCGCGGCAGCCACATCGGCGCTGGAAGCGGATCGCCCGTTGCCAGTGCCGGCGCCACCGCAGCATGACTTCGGCTGTCTGTCGAACGTCATGGGCTGCGTGCTGACCAATATCGCCGCGCCGATCTATCCTGCCTATTCGTCACGGCCACAGGATGCCGCGGCGATGGTGCGGCTGCTGGGGGCGCAGCGTTGGCTGCGGCAGCAGACGGATGATCCGGTGGACGCACTGCAGCGGCTGCCGGTGCAGTTCCGCTCGCCGGTGCGGGCGCCGCAGCTGTCGGCCGACGGCCGCCACCTGCAGGTGCCGCGTCGCTCTCCAGCGCGCAGCGCTGAAGAGAACCCGTGGCTGTCGGTGCCGTTGCAGAAGGAATCGGCTTCGACTGCGGCGGGACGCGACTGAAGCGCGCTCAGCGTGCGTGCGGCTTCAACCGCAGGTAGACCTGCTTGCGCACCTGGGCGACCACCTCGCCGCTTTCATCGACGACATCATTGCTGAACCACCTCAGCACTTTGTCACCAGTGGCGGCTTCGGCGCGCAGTTCGTCCAGCAGTGCGTCGTCGATGCGGAACGAGGTACGCACGGTACCGCGGCCGGGCTTGAGGAAATCGATGGCGCCGGCACGGTCCCACACGTAGTAGTCGCGGCCGAGGATGTGCAGCAGGCCAAGCATCCAGAACGGATCGGTCATCGCAAACAGGCTGCCGCCGAAATGCGTGCCGACGTAGTTGCGGTTCCAGGGCCGCATGCGCAGTTCGACGTCGATCTGCCGGTAGTCCGGCGAGACCCGGGTGACGTGGATGCCGGTGAACAGGAACGGCGGCCAGAGATTGATACCGAAGCGGAACAGGCGGGCGTTCATGCGGGTCCGGGGGCGCAGGGCGAGGCGCCCAGTCTAACCATTCGCATGCGTATGTTGCACCCCGGGCGAGCGTCCGCACAATTCGGGCGTGGTCCGGCGAATTGTAGAGTCGAGCTTGCTCGACTGCTTTCAAGGGCAGCAGCGAATACGCTCGACGCCATCCGATAGCTATTTCAGGGTTTTCCCGATGGGTACGGCTCGGTCCCCGGTCCATGCTGTTTACATGCCCAGCCCTGCCTTGTTGCGCGGTCGATTTTCCGCAATCGGATGCTTCTACGTAGTCACCACTGTCACTGCGGGTCGTCGACGCATCTTTGCAGATACGCGACACGCGGCGACCCTGATGGACGGCCTTCGTGACAGTCACCGCCGTGGACTCACGCGATCATTTGCCTGGGTGGCAATGCCCGATCATCTGCACTGGGTCATGCAGCTGCGTCAAGGAACCCTGGGACGATGCATGCAGTCACTGAAGTCCAGAGTGGCCATTGCAGTCAATGCGCACTCCGATGAAGAACTGCCGGTGTGGCAGCGGGGCTACTACGATCATCTGATCCGGAATGAGGAGGATGTTCGGCAACAGTCACTGTATGTACTGGCCAACCCCGTGCGCGCGGGCCTGACATCGCGGCTGGGAGACTATCCGCTTGCGTGGTGTCGCTGGCCGCTGGAATGAGGCGGAGGCAGTCGAGCAAGCTCGACTCTACAGGTGGGGTGCATGTCCTGCTTCATGCGCCGTCGATGACATACCCGTCGCGGCCGTTGGCCTTGGCCTGGTACAACGCGGTGTCGGCGCCTTCGACGAAATGGTGTGGTTGCAGCGTGCCGTCGGGTACGCGGGTGAACACGCCGATGGTGAGGGTGACGCCTGCTTCGCTGCCGTCACCGGGCGCCGGCAGTGCACGCACGCAGGCGATCAGGTCCTCGATGACCTGGCGCGCGCCCTCGGCCGGGGTATCGGGCAGCACCAGTGCGAACTCGTCGCCACCGTAGCGCGCGGCCATGTCGCGTGGGCGTCGCGCATGCGCACCGATCAGGCGTGCAACATCGCGCAGCACGCGGTCGCCGACCTGATGGCCGTGGCGGTCGTTGTGGCGCTTGAAATGGTCAACGTCGATCAGTGCGAGGCTCAAGGACTTGCCACTGCGTCGCGCGGCATCGCATTCCTGTTGCAGCGACTGTTCGAAACGCAGGCGATTGCCGAGACCGGTCAGCGCATCGCGGTTGGCCAGGCGGTGCCAGGCCGAGACGCGCCAGGTCGCCCAGGCCAGCAGCACCAGCAGGATGCCCAGCATGGCGCTGGCCGGTGCCCACCACAGGTCACCGGCGCGCAACAGCAACCAGCTCAGCAGCGGTGGAAGCGGCAGCGAGCAAAGCGCCGCGAGCCATGGCAGGCGCAGGCCGAGCAGGATCACGCACAGTGCCACCAGGACGCCACTGATGGCGTGCTGCCAGAGGCGGGGCAGCAGGTCGATCTGCTTGTGCTGCAGCAGCATCGAAGCGATGTTGGCCTGGTACTCACTGCCGCTCATCCAGAACTCGCGGGTGGTCGGGGTCAGCAGCCGCGGTGCGATGCCGCTGGCGGTCATGCCCACCACGATGCGGCGGCCGTGCAGCATCGCCATGTCCACGTGACCATCCAGCACATCGGCATAGGACACCTGCGGCAGGCGTTCGGGCGGTCCGGCATAACGCACCCGCACGTAGTCGTTGCGCCGCCATTGATAGGGCGAACCGATCTCCGGGTCGGGGTCGGGCAGGCCGTGCACCGCGCCCGCCGGCAGGTCGGCCAGCGCCAGGCCCAGTGCTGGCCAGTGGGCCTGGCCGATGCCGGCACGCAGGTACACGCCGCGCGCGACACCATCGCCATCCACTTCCACATCGGTGTGGCCGATCGCTGCGGCACTGGCCGCGATCTGCGGAATCGGCAGCATTTCCTCGGCCATGCGGTCGCCGGCGGCCGGTGCCGCGAGTACCGGCAGCACCACCCGGCCGTTGCGGCGTATCGCGGCGGCCAGTTCATCGTCCTGGCGGTTGTCGCGACGATCAGGTTCGGACAGCATCAGGTCCAGTGCGACGCGCTCGGCACCGGCATCGGTCAGCCGGTCGAGCAGGCGGGCATGGATCGAGCGGGGCCAGGGCCATTGGCCGATGCGCTGCAGGCTGCCCTCGTCGATGGCCACGATCAGCACGCTGGGGTCGGGGCGGTAGTCCCAGTTGCCGACCATGGCGTCGTAGGCCGCTTCGTCCTGTCGCCACAGCCACTGGCCCTGGCTGGCGATCACCGTCAGCACCCCGGCCAGCAGTGCCAGCAGGATCCGCTTCGGCCACGGCAGCGGCGAGCGCCTCATAACAACAGCAACAGCAGCAGGGCGCCACCACCGGCGCCGTAGCACAGGCGGCAGGGCAGCTTGATCTGCTGGGCCGGTGAGTACTCACCCGCATGACCATCGTCGTCGATGTACTGCACACGCACATGCAGGGTGCCGCTCCACGGCCGCTTGAAGCTGACCTGCGGCTCGCTCACGGTCTGGTCGACCAGGGGCGCCCTGAAGTCGCCACGACGGTCCACCTGCACCCGGTACTGCTGGCCTTCGCTGCCGGCCTGCCAGCGCAGGGTCAGTTCGCCATGCGCGGCCTCAGGCGGCTGCAGGGCAGGGTCGACCGGTTCATTGCTCAGTTGCAGGGGCAGGGCCTGGCCGTAGCGGCCCTGGTGGCCGTTGCCGTCGCGCGACGCCACCCGCCAGAAGTACTCGCCGGGCGGCAGCGGCTGCGCCAGGCGCAGGTCGGTACCTGGGGTGCTCTGTTCCTGCAGTGGCTGCACGAAGCTCGGCTCGGCGGCGATCTGCAGCACGCTGCTGCGCGCGCCCGGCGCCTGGCTCCAACGGAAGCGCGGGCGGTCACTGTTGACGGTCTGCCCATGCAGGGGGGCCACGGTGAGCGGCGGCGGGGGCTGGTCGCTGAGTTCGAAATCGGCGCTGGCGTCGAGGCCTTCCACGCCCTGCGCATCCACCGCGCGCAACAGGATGCGCAGCTGGCCGGGGGGCAGGTCACCGATCGCCAGCCGGGTGTCGGCGGTGGTGGCGGCAAACAGCAGGATTTCCGGCGTCGCTGCCTGTACCACTTCCACGCGGTAGCGCGCGGCGCCGTCGACGGGGTCCCAGGCAAGCAGGGTCGGCAGGGGCGCCAGGCGCACCTCGTCGCTACGCAGCTGCGGCGCTGGAAGAAGGGCGAAGACAGCGTCCGGTGCGGCATCGGCGCTGCTGCTGCGGCTGGCCTGTCCAGGCTGGACCAGGCGCTTGCCGTGGGTGTTGCCGACCTGCACCTTGCCCTGTAGTACTTCGGTGGCAGCCACCTGGCCGGTGTCACCGGCGCTGACCCGGAAGACGGTGCCGCGCACGCTGCTGGTCGCCGTAGGTGCATCGATGATGTAGCGCGAGGCCGGGCCACGGGCAGGTGTCACCCGATTGCTGGCGCGGCCCTGCTGCAGGCGCAGGCGGGTATCGACCATGCCGGTGTGGCCGTAGCGGCTGAGCTGGTCCAGGCGCAGCCGGGAGTACTCGCGCAGTTGCAGGCGCGAGGCGTCAGCGAATTCAAGCGTGACGCTGGAGTCGCCTTCGGTCTGCACGGTGTCACCGATGCGAAGTTGTTCCCCGGCGAGTATCGCGCGCGAGGCGCTGCCATCGGCGCCTGACAGTTCGACCTTGCCGCGCACCGACAGCACGCGGGCAGGTGCCGGTTCGATGCGCAGCCAGCTGATCGGGAAGCGCAGCAGCTGCCCCGGTGGCAGCTGGTAGGGGTTGTCGATGCGGTTGTGCTGTTGCAGCTGCTGCCAGCGCACCGAGGGCTTGAGGTACAGGCCTCCCAGATCCCACAGGGTATCGCCGGGACGGACCCGGTAGTTCCAGTCCTGGGCGGCGGCCATGGCCGGCAGGAAGAGAAGAGCGCAGAGCAGCGCGCCCTGGAAGCGCATGGCGAACGACAGCGAGCGGACGAAGGTCACAGTTTGCAATCCCGGCAATGCGGGGGCGCAGCTGCAAGACCCCATGGCCCCGACCTCATCCCCCCGAACGGATCGTGGCGACCGTACGGCCGCCATCCCGCGCATTATTGCCCGCGTTCAGTGCAGGGATTCTGAACGAAGTGGGTTCCCGTTCAGAACAGCAGGGAGGCCATCCGGCGGCGGTACTGGCCGACCAGGTCCTCGTCGGAGATCACATTGAAGGCGTCGATCAGGGCCTTGCGCGGCAGTCCGTCCTCGAACGTGCGGTCGATCCGCAGCATTTCCAGGAACTGGCCCAGCGCGGCTTCGTCGTGGCCACTGAGCAGCAGCTGTACGCCACGCAGGTGGCGTGCGTTGAGGTCCTTGCCATCGGCGGCGATGCGCGCGTCCAGCGCTTCGGCGGCCGGGGCGTCCTTCAGGGCCGAGGCGAAGGCCAGCCGGGCGCGTGCACGCACGGCACGGTCGTCGGTGGCCAGATTGGCGGGCAGGCCATCGATCAGCAGACCGGCTTCATCCACGCCACCGATCTGCAGCAGGGCCAGCGCCAGGTCGAGCTTCAGCTCGTCCTTGTCCGGCTCGGCGGCGATCTGCGCGCGCAGCACGTCCACCTGCGCCTGCGGGTCCAGCGGCGCTTCGTCTTCGGCGACGGCGTCGCCGATGTCGGCCGGCACGATGCCGTGCTGGGCCAGGAATTCACGCAGCTGGCCTTCCGGGATGGCCCCCGGGAAGCCGTCCACCAGCTGGCCGCCCTTGACCAGGAACACGGTCGGCACCGAGCGGATCTGGAAGGCGGCGGCGATCTGCTGTTCCTTGTCGACGTCGACCTTGGCCAGTTCGAAGGCGCCGTTGTACTCGGCTGCCAGCTTTTCCAGCATCGGCCCGAGGGTCTTGCACGGCCCGCACCAGGTGGCCCAGAAGTCGACCAGCACCGGCGTCTGCAGCGACTTCTGCAGGACTTCGGCCTCGAAGGTCGCAGTGGTGGCGTCGAATACGTAGGTCGTCTCGGTCATGGGGGGAAGCATCGTTTGGCGTCTGGAGACTGATTCTATGGTGACGATCGATGCCGGTCTCAACCCGGGTTGTAGTAAATGCCTGACAATGCCGCCTTCCTGTCGCCGTCCTTTCCGGAGCCTGCATGTCGTCCCTGTCCCCGTTGCTGCGCCTGTCCGGTCTGGTCGCCGCACTGCTGTTCATGCTGGCGGTGCTCGGTTTCGGCGCCGGCCTGGAAGGCTACGCACAGGCTCGCCACCCGGTGGCGCTGCTGGGAGCACAGGGGGTGCCGCATGCGCTGGCCTTCAATCTGCTGGGCTTCGTGCTGCCGGGCCTGCTGGCGGTGGTTGTGGCCGAGTGCCTGCGCCGTGGGCTGCCGGCAACCGCCGGCTGGGCGCCCCGGGTGGGCAGCCAGATGCTGCTGCTGGCCGGGTTGGCGTTCGCCGCGATGGGGCTGCTGCCGCTGGATGTGGATGACCTGCACGGGCCGGCCAGCCAGCTGCATGCCAGCGCCTGGATGATCTGGGTGCTGGGTTTCGTTGCCGGGACCCTGTTGCTGGGCACGTCGCAGTTGCGCCAGGCGCATGGCCGCGCGCTGGGCGCAGTGGCGCTCGCCTGTGGCGTACTGGCCGCGCTGGCGGCGTTTGCCCTGCAGGGCGTGTTGGCGGCGCCGCTGGCACAACGGCTTGCGTTCGCCTGCTGGACGGCCTGGCTGGCCCTGGCCCTGCCGTTGTCGCGGCCGCGCTGAGACCGGCCTCGGGCGCTCGCGGAGCCGGCCTTCAGCGGGCGGGATTGGAGACGTTTGCCGCACTGCGGTACGCTGTACCGCTTTGCCGCCGCATCCGCGTGTTCCATGACCAGCGCTGAAACCAACGCCTACGACCCGCAGCAGGTTGAATCCGCCGCCCAGCAGTACTGGGACGCCACCCGTGCCTTCGAAGTCGACGAGACTTCGGACAAGCCGAAGTACTACTGCCTGTCGATGCTTCCGTACCCGTCCGGTGCGCTGCACATGGGCCACGTGCGCAATTACACGATCGGCGACGTGATCAGCCGCTACAAGCGCATGACCGGCCACAACGTGCTGCAGCCGATGGGCTGGGACGCGTTCGGCCTGCCGGCGGAAAACGCCGCGATCAAGAACAAGACCGCACCGGCGGCCTGGACCTACAAGAACATCGAGCACATGCGTGGCCAGTTCAAGGCCATGGGCTATGCCGTTGACTGGTCGCGCGAGTTCGCCACCTGCCGCCCGGACTACTACGTCCACGAGCAGCGCATGTTCACCCGCCTGATGCGCAAGGGCCTGGCCTACCGCCGCAATGCGGTGGTGAACTGGGACCCGGTCGACCAGACCGTGCTGGCCAACGAGCAGGTGATTGACGGCCGCGGCTGGCGCTCCGGCGCCCTGGTCGAGAAGCGCGAGATTCCGCAGTGGTTCCTGCGTATCACCGATTACGCCCAGGAACTGCTGGACGGCCTGGACGAGCTGGACGGCTGGCCGGATTCGGTCAAGACCATGCAGCGCAACTGGATCGGCCGCTCCGAGGGCCTGGAAATCCAGTTCGACGTACGTGACGTTGACGGCGGCGTGCTGGATCCGCTGCGCGTGTTCACCACCCGTCCGGATACCGTGATGGGCGTGACCTTCGTGTCGATCGCCGCCGAACATCCGCTGGCGCTGCATGCGGCGAAGAACAACCCGGAACTGGCCGCGATGCTGGCCGACCTGAAGCAGGGTGGCGTGTCCGAGGCGGAACTGGAAACCCAGGAAAAGCGCGGCATGGACACCGGCCTGCGTGCGCTGCATCCGGTCACCGGCGAGCCGGTGCCGGTGTGGGTCGCCAACTTCGTGCTGATGGGCTACGGCACCGGCGCGGTGATGGCCGTGCCGGGTCATGACCAGCGCGACAACGAAGTGGCCAACAAGTACGGCCTGCCGATCAAGCAGGTGATCGCGCTGAAGGATGCGCGTACCGAAGAAGAGCGCACCTGGGATGGCAGCCGCTGGCAGGACTGGTACAGCGACAAGAGCCGTGCCTTCGAGCTGGTCAACTCGGCCGAGTTCGATGGCCTGGATTTCCAGGGTGCCTTCGAAGCCCTGGCCGAACGATTCGAGCGCAAGGCGCAGGGCCAGCGCCGCGTCAACTACCGCCTGCGCGACTGGGGCGTGAGCCGCCAGCGCTACTGGGGCTGCCCGATTCCGGTGATCTACTGCGCCAAGTGCGGTGCGGTGCCGGTGCCGGAAGAACAGCTGCCGGTGGTGCTGCCGGAGGACGTGGCATTCTCGGGTACCGGTTCGCCGATCAAGACCGATCCGGAATGGCGCAAGACCACCTGCCCGGACTGCGGCGGCGCGGCCGAGCGCGAGACCGACACCTTCGACACCTTCATGGAGTCGAGCTGGTACTACGCCCGCTACACCTCGCCGGGTGCCCGTGATGCCGTCGACAAGCGCGGCAACTACTGGCTGCCGGTCGACCAGTACATCGGTGGCATCGAGCACGCGATCCTGCACCTGATGTACTTCCGCTTCTATCACAAGCTGCTGCGCGACGCGCGGATGGTGGACAGCAACGAACCGGCGCGCAATCTGCTGTGCCAGGGCATGGTGATTGCCGAGACCTACTACCGCCCGAACCCGGATGGCTCGAAGGACTGGATCAACCCGGCCGATGTGGAAGTGCAGCGCGACGAGCGCGGCCGCATCACCGGCGCGACCCTGATCGCCGACGGCCAGCCGGTGGTGGTCGGTGGCACCGAGAAGATGTCCAAGTCGAAGAACAACGGCGTGGACCCGCAGGCGATGGTCGACAAGTACGGCGCCGACACCGTGCGCCTGTTCTCGATGTTCGCCGCGCCGCCGGAACAGTCGCTGGAGTGGAACGAAGCCGGCGTGGATGGCATGGCCCGCTTCCTGCGCCGCCTGTGGGCCCAGGTGCAGAAGCATGCCGCCGATGGCGCCGCTCCGGCGCTGGATGTTGCAGCACTGGATGCCAACCAGAAGGCACTGCGCCGCAAGACCCACGAGACCATCGGCAAGGTCGGTGACGACTATGGCCGCCGCCACAGCTTCAACACCGCCATTGCCGCGGTGATGGAACTGATGAACGCGCTGGCCAAGTTCGAGGACGGCAGCGCGCAGGGGCGCGCGGTGCGCCAGGAAGCGCTGCAGGCCATCGTGCTGCTGCTCAACCCGATCACCCCTCACGCCAGCCATGCCTTGTGGCAGGTGTTGGGCCATGACGAGACCCTGCTGGAAGACCAGCCGTTCCCGCAGGCCGATGCCGGTGCGCTGGTGCGCGACGCACTGACCCTGGCCGTGCAGGTCAACGGCAAGCTGCGTGGCACCATCGACGTGGCAGCCGACGCCGCGCGCGAGCAGGTCGAGGCGCTGGCCCTGGCCGAGCCCAACGCGGCCAAGTTCATGGAAGGCCTGACGGTGCGCAAGATCATCATCGTGCCGGGCAAGATCGTGAACATCGTCGCCGCCTGATGTACCCCGTACCGGCCACCCGCGTGGTGGCCGGTACCATTCCGGTGCAGGGCCCGGCGTTTGATGGCCCTGCATTCACGCGGCTTCGGGCACGCTGTGTGTTGCCGTGATCGCCCGGCTCCGCCAGACTGTCTCCATGACCCGAATCCTGCTTGCCCTCGTTCTTGTCCTCGGCCTTGCCGGCTGCGGTTTCCATCTGCGCAACAAGCTGATGCTGCCGACCGACACGGCACCGGTGAAGGTGGTTTCCACTGCGCCGTACAGCGAACTGGTCAAGCTGCTCAACCGCAGCCTGCTGGCCTCCGGCGCCAGGCTGGCCGATGAGGACAGCAAGGAGCCCAGCGCCCAGCTGCAGGTACTGTCCGAGCGCTGGGGCGACCTGCCGATCGCCATCGACTCGCAGGGCCGTGCGCAGGAATACAGCCTGCGCTACGCGGTGATCTTCATCTTCCGTCGCGAAGACGGCAGCGAACTGGTGCCGCAGCAGGTGATCGAGCTGTCGCGCGACTACGTGTCGCCGCCGACCGACGCCACCGGTACCACCACCGAACGTGAAATCCTGGCCAATGAACTGCGCCGGGAAATGTCCGCCTCGATCATCCGCCGCATCGACAGCGTGGTGCGTGCCGAGATCGAGAAGGGCGGCAGCCTGTCGGCGCCGAAGGACAAGCCGATCGAAGGCGCGGTACCGGCCGAGCCGGTCCCCGCAGCCAAGCACTGAGCCGCGCGCATGGAACTGCGTCCGGAGCAGCTGGCCAGCCAGGGCGCTGATACCGCGCTGGCGCCGGTCTACCTGATTGCCGGCCCGGAAACCCTGCGCGTGCTGGAGGCGGCCGACGCCATCCGCGCGCGTGCGCGCGCCTCGGGCATTGGCGAACGTGAAGTGTTCGACGCCGATGGGCGTGATTTTGACTGGAACCAGCTCGACGCCAGTTTCAATGCCCCCAGCCTGTTCAGCGCCCGTCGCCTGGTCGAGGTGCGCCTGCCCAGCGGCAAGCCGGGCAAGGACGGTGCCGAGGTGATCAGCCAGTTCTGCGCCAATCCGGCGCCGGACGTGGTGTTGATGATCACCGCCAACGAATGGAGCAAGGCGCACCAGGGCAAGTGGGCCGAAGCGGTCAACCGCATCGGCGTGCTGTCGGTGGCGTGGGCGATCAAGCCGCACGAACTGCCGGACTGGATCGAGCGCCGCCTGCGTGGCAAGGGCCTGCGCGCGGACCCGGCCGCCGTGCAGCGCCTGGCCGAGCGGGTGGAAGGCAACCTGCTGGCTGCCGCCCAGGAAATCGACAAGCTGGCGCTGTTGGCCGATGGCCAGCCGCTGGATGTGGAGCGCATGGAGTCGCTGGTGGCCGATGCCGCCCGCTATGACGTGTTCCGGC
This sequence comes from Stenotrophomonas sp. GD04054, assembly GCF_029836955.1. NCBI lineage: Bacteria > Pseudomonadati > Pseudomonadota > Gammaproteobacteria > Lysobacterales > Lysobacteraceae > Stenotrophomonas > Stenotrophomonas sp. GD04054. Next base: position 34,971 of record NZ_JAOECR010000049.1, read on the forward strand.
TGGTGGAGGCGACATTCTCCGGGCAACCGTCAGCGGTGCTGCGCATGCTGGCCGGCCTGCGAGGCGAGGGTGAGGCGGTGGCCGCGTTGATGCCGATGGTGATCCGCGAGCTGCTGGCCGGTGCTGGCCTGGCCCGGGTGCAGGCCCGTGGTGGCAACCTGGCCGCCGAAATGAAATCGCGCGGCATCTGGGAATCGCGGCAGGCGCCGTACAAGCGCGCGCTGCAGCGGCATCCGGAAAGCAAGCGCTGGGAGCGCTTCGTGGCTGAAGCGGGACTGGTCGACCGTATCGCCAAGGGGCGCGCCGACGGCGACGCCTGGCTGGCGCTGGAGCGCCTGCTGGTGGCTGTGGCCGAACCGCGTGCCGTGCGCCTGCTGGCGCGGGCCTGAGCAATGAGCCTGCGGATCTACTACGGGGGCACCTTCGATCCGGTGCACCTCGGGCACCTGGCGATCGCGCGGGCTGCCCGTGATGAACTGCAGGTTGCCGTGCGCATGCTGCCGGCCGCAGATCCGCCGCACCGTGCCGTGCCCGGCGCCACGGCCGAGCAGCGCTGCACCATGCTGTCGCTGGCCATCGGCGACGAACCGGGCCTGCTGCTGGACCGGCGCGAGCTGGATCGCGCGGCGCGTTTCCCCGGTCGGCCGTCCTACACCGTGGACACCCTGCGCGAGCTGCGCGGCGAGCTGGGGCCGAGCCGGCCGCTGGCCTGGCTGGTCGGCGCCGACAGCCTGCTTGGCCTGTCCCGCTGGCACGAATGGGAGGCGTTGTTCGGGCTGGCTCATTTCGTGGTGGCGGAGCGCCCGGGTAGTCCGTTGCAGGCCGCGGTGGATGGCGAGCTGGGCCGGGCGCTGGAAGGGCGCTGGGCCGACACCGAGCAGGCCCTGTTCGCCAGCCCGGCCGGGCGCATCCTGCGCCTGCACCACCCGCTGCGCGAGGAATCGGCCAGCGCCGTGCGCTCGCAGATCGCCGCCGGCGGCCCCTGGCGCGCCCTGCTGCCACCCGGCGTGGCGGACTATGTGGCTGCACACGGGCTGTACCGCCCGGGCAGGCCGTGAATGGCGCAGCGGCGCCATCCCCGTATAATCGCCCCCACGTTTATCGAGTCGATCCACTTTGAGCAACCAGACCCAGCCCCAGACCATCAAGGTCGATCTGCCCAGCCCGCCGCCGTCCGTGCCGGAACTGCTGGCCAGCGTCCGCCAAGCCACCGAAGACCTGAAGGCCAAGGACCTGGTCGAGATCGACGTGCGCGGCCGGTCCAGCGTTGCCGACTACATGATCGTCGTTTCGGGCACCTCGACCCGCCACGTCAAGTCGATTGCCGACGAAGTCGTGCGCTTCGCCAAGAACATCGACGTGATGCCGCTGGGCGTGGAAGGCGAGCGCGAAGCCGAGTGGGTGCTGGTCGATCTGGGCGACGTGATCGTCCATGTGATGCTGCCGCGCGTGCGTGAGTTCTACGCCCTCGAGCGCCTGTGGACCGTCGGCGACCAGCCGCCGTCCAGCGACGACGAAGTGGCC